>DATEAO010000001.1:0-8899 GCA_035288345.1 Candidatus Methylomirabilota bacterium
CCAGTTGTGCGCCACCGATAGTGCATTTCGCGCTTGACGGGGGTGCGTTCAGCGACGCATCTCAAAAAATCATCAAGGATGTCCGGCGTGTCTTTGTACAGCTCTTTCGCGTTTCGCCCGACGAGATCCTCGACACGGCCACGGGTGAACACAGCCGCAGCGTCATTGTAGTCAATCAAGACATAGTCATTGCCGACCTTGCGCCACGTGTAGGTCGGAATGGGGATTCCCTTGTACTGCGCTTTGAATCGTTCCTCGCTCTCTCTGAGCGCTTCTTCCGCTCGCTTGCGCTCGGTGATGTCTTCAATGAGCGCAATGGCGAATTGGGGCTTCCCGTCAGGATCAGGAACCAACGAGACAGTGTCGCGCACCCAGATAGCGTTCCCGTTCCCGCGGCGATACTGCTTCTCGATTTGGAAGTACTGTCGTTTCCCCTCTTTGAGTTCTGTAAAGAACCGGTCATTCGCCTCGAAAAATTCTTCGAGGGTGAGATCGCTGCAGGAAAGGCGCCGCAGCTCGTCATCCGAGTAGCCGAGCATCGCTTGATAGGCGCGGTTGGTCACGACGAACCGACCGGCCAAGTCAGTCAGCGCAATGCCGATGGCCGAATTCTCAAAGATGGCCCGCAGGCGGCCCTCACTCTCCCGGAGCGCTGCCATCGCGCGGCCCGCAGCTCGGTCCGACGCGGTGTAGCCCCAGTGCAGCAGCCCGAGTGACAGTGGCAGCAGCACAACACTGATAAAGGCAACACCAACTGCCCAGGGGAGGGCGGAGGCGCGAATTTCGGCTTCAATCTCTGCGGAAGGAACATGTACGCCAACCAGCGCATTGAGGCGATCGACGTAGACGAATGCGGCAACCTGTTCTCGGCCGTCCGGTGAGGTATAGTAGCCGGCCCACTCTTGCTTCGCCTCAACGAGTTCGCGCAGGTTCTTGGGGTCTCGGGCCGAGTGCGAGTCGATTGGAATCGCGCCAACGTCGGTCCCCACGTGCTCGGGCCGGGCGGTGTGAATAAGGAGCTGGCCTGACGGGCCAACCACGCAGAGGTAGCTGCCGCGGTATCGCTGTTTCGTTGTCCCCCAGAACCGTTCCAACTCGCCAAGGACTTCTTGGCCGCTTCTCCCAGCGAGCAACGCGTGTGCGCTGATCGTGCGTGCAAGATTCAAATTGCTTTCGTATACGTGTTTGAGGGTTGCCTCCCGACTTGTTGTGTAGGCGAAGTATCCGATTGCCCAACCGCTGAGCGCTGTGAGCGCTCCGAGGAGAATCGCTGTCCGGGTGACACCACGTACGCGCGGCAATCGCAACGAGCCCCACTCTACGCCCTTCAGATTGTGCTCACGCCGTTTGCCACGATAGATTGGGAACAGACGCCGCGTCATATGATCACTTGCATTTTTCAGGACGGGAAAAACAACAGGCCCGCGTAGTTTCCCCGACCATCGGGTGAACGCGGGCCCAACCATCTCCGGCCCTATTGGAGCGCCGTGGCGTATTACAACCAATGCAGCGGTGTGGGGGCGGCGACAGCGTTCAACTAGTGAGCGTGAGACTCATTTTATCCGCTGCCTTAACCTGGAAAGTACCCTTATGCTACGGCAAGCCACCGCTTAGCACAAGGTGTTCCTGCATTGTTGTGATCGGCCGGGCCGATGATATGTGGCCCCTGTACGGTTCGGTGTGCGGGGAGACACGAGTGCCGGAACTAGATGGGAGGCGACGGCGGCGTTCGCCTTCTCACGGCCGGCAATTCTATCATCCAGCCTTTTCTTGAATCGGTCGCCTAAGTGTGTTAAAAATAATGCTTAAATCTTTTTTGTAAAAAGGTGAGACAGAGGAGTCATGGTGTCTGACCGTTACCTGTTCACGGAGATCGAGGCGAAGTGGCAGGCGGCCTGGGAGCAGACCCGGGCGTTCAAGGTCACTGAAGACCCCGGGAAACCGAAGTACTACTGCCTCGAAATGTTCCCGTACCCTTCCGGCCGGATCCACATGGGCCACGTCAGGAACTACGCGATTGGTGACGTGGTGGCAAGGTACAAGACGATGCGCGGCTATAACGTGCTTCACCCGATGGGGTGGGACGCCTTCGGCCTCCCTGCTGAGAACGCCGCCATCGAGCACGGCGTGCATCCCGCGGTGTGGACCTTCGAGAACATCGACTACATGCGCGGCCAGTTAAAAAAGTTGGGGTGCTCATATGACTGGGACCGTGAGCTGGCCACCTGCGAGCCTGAGTATTACAAGTGGGAACAACTGATCTTCATCAAGATGTTCGAGCGGGGCCTCGCGTACAAGAAGCGTTCCTCCGTGAACTGGTGTCCGAGCTGCCAGACCGTGCTGGCGAATGAGCAGGTGGAGGCCGGTCGCTGTTGGCGTTGCGACAGCGAGGTGATCCCCAAGGAGGTGGAAGGGTGGTTCTTCAAGATTACTGATTACGCCGAGGAGCTCCTGGCCTGGTGTGATCGCCTCCCTGGGTGGCCTGAGAAGGTGCTGACCATGCAGCGGAACTGGATCGGTCGAAGCGAGGGGGCTGAGGTGGATTTCCCTCTTGCTGATCAACCGGGCTCGCTTCGCGTGTTTACCACACGGCTCGACACCATTTATGGCGCCACCTTTATGGTCCTGGCCCCGGAGCATCCGCTTGTCCCGGAGTTGACCAGGGGAACCAAGCACGCGGCAGAGGTCACTCAGTTTGCGGAGCGGATTTCACGTCAGGATAAAATCCGCCGCACAGCGGCTGATGCAACCAAAGAAGGAATCTCCACCGGCGCCTATGTGGTGAACCCGTTTACCCGCGAACGCATTCCAATCTGGATCGCCAACTTTGTGCTGCTGGAATACGGGACCGGCGCGGTCATGTCGGTTCCGGCCCACGACCAGCGGGACTTCGAGTTTGCGCGCCAATATCGGCTTCCAATCCCCATTGTGGTGCAGAACGCCGACCGGGGCCTTCGCGAGCCACTCGCCGCGGCGTATGAGGAGGACGGATGGTTGGTCAATTCCGGGCCGTACACCGGGCTTCCATCGGCTGAGGCGCGGCGCCGCATGACCGAGGACCTCGAGCAGCGAGGAGGAGGGAAGCGAGCGGTGAACTACCGGCTGCGTGACTGGGGGATCTCGCGCCAGCGCTACTGGGGGGCACCGATCCCCATTGTCTATTGCTCGAGCTGTGGTATTGTTCCGGAGCGGGAGGACCGGTTGCCGGTGGTGCTCCCGAAGGACGTGCAGCTCCGTGTCAAAGGTGGCTCGCCGCTGGCTGACCTCGCGACCTTCGTCAACACCAGTTGTCCTCGATGTGGAGGGCAAGCCAAGCGAGAAACCGACACGATGGATACCTTCGTCGAGTCATCGTGGTACTTCCTCCGCTACTGTTCTCCGCGCTATTCGACGGGAATGGTTGAGCCACGCGCCGCGAGTTACTGGATGGCTGTCGACCAGTACATCGGTGGCGTCGAGCACGCGGTGCTCCATCTCCTCTACGCACGCTTCTACACCAAGGTGCTGCGCGACCTCGGAGTCATTGCACTGGATGAGCCGTTTGTGAACCTCCTGACTCAAGGGATGGTGATCAAGGACGGCGCGAAGATGTCGAAGTCGAAGGGGAACGTGGTGGATCCTGACGAGCTGATCCGCAAATATGGCGCGGACACCGCCCGCCTCTTTTCGCTCTTTGCCGCGCCACCTGAGAAGGACCTCGACTGGAACGACCAGGGCGTGGAGGGGGCCTCCCGCTTTCTGAACCGAGTCTGGCGGTTTGTGCAGTCGAATCGAAGTGAGCTGCTGGCATCAGATCCGGCATTACGGGTAAAGGAGCTCTCTCCCGAGGGGAAAGCGTTCAGAGGCCAGATCCATCAGACTATCAAACGCGTGACTGACGACATCGAGGATGAATTTCACTTCAACACCGCGATCAGCGCTGTCATGGAGCTGGTCAATGCGTTGTACGCGTTCGAGCAATCGTCCATGGATCGCGTGCCTCAAGGTGAGCGTCGGTTCCTGATCAAAGACGCGGCGAAGACCATTCTCCTTCTCATGGCGCCGTTCGCCCCTCATATGACCGAAGAGCTTTGGTCTCAGCTCGGCCACACGGATCCGCTCCACCGACAACCCTGGCCAGCCGCGGACCCGGCCGCGCTGGTGAAAGAAGAGTGGCTCCTGGTCGTTCAGGTTGACGGGCGAGTCAGGAGCCGGTTGACCGTCGAGGCGGGCATTGGAGAGGAGGAGATCAAAGCTCTTGCGCTTGCCGATCAGAAGGTGCAGCCTTGGCTTAGCGCGCGCCAGGTGGACCGGGTCGTGGTGGTTCCGGGACGCCTCGTGAATATCGTGACGAGATCGTGATGAGACACTGGTCAGCTGCGTTGCTCGTGTTGAGTCTGCTGGTGGCGGGGTGCGGATATTCAGTGCGGGGATCGCTCCCGCCGCATATTCGGACGATCGCGATCCCGGTGTTCGTGAATCGCACGCAGGAGCCCGGAGTTGAGAACCTGATTACTCAAGGAGTGGTCGAGGCATTTGTCAATAACGGGCAGCTCAAAGTGACCGAGCCATCGAGCGCCGACGCGATTCTTGAGGGAGAAGTTGTGGGGTATCATGTGAGTTCCATCTCCTTTAATGCCGCTCAAAATATTACCGAGTACCGGCTTCAGATTACCCTGAACCTTCAGTTCCGTGACGTGAAGGCCAACCGCGCGAGCTGGCGGAGGGAAGGAATGCAGGAAAAAGCAGATTTCAAAGTTCCCGGCCAGCAGGTGACTACGATCAGCCGGGAAGACCGGGCATTAAGACAGGCGGCCGTGGAGATCGGTCGTTCAATTGTGGCCCTCACGATTGATCGCTTTTGACCCTCGGAGGGGGGTTCTGCCCCCTTCCGATTCCTCCCCCCAAAGGCTTGCGCGGGCGAAGCCCGCGCTCGAAAGGAAAGAACGGCAGCCGAGCTAGTAGGGCTTGCCGTGCGGCGGTAATGGATGCTTCGACTTTTCTGAAGGGGCTCGGCCACGGAGAGATTCCTCGAGTCCTGCTCTTTCATGGCTCCGAACCTTTCCTGCTGAACGACGCACTCAGGCGATTCACCACCCTTCTGCTTCCTGATCCTTCAGGTGTGACTCTGAACCGCGAGCTTCTGGAAGCCAAAGAGGTCACTCCTGAAACGATCGTCCACTCGTGTGAAACTGCCCCGTTCCTCTCTGAGTGGCGTCTTGTTGTCGTGCGTGGGGCTCAGTCGCTGTCGGCAAAGGCGCGTGAGCCGATCGAGGCGTACGTGAGGTCGCCGAACCCGACAACCTGCCTGGTCTTTGTCAGTGACGAGCCGCTTCCAGCCACGCATTGGCTCTTGAAAATTCTCCCCGCGTCAGGCGTTGTGGACGCGCGTGGGCTTCTTGGAGCCGGCCTCGTGTCGTGGCTTCGTCACTACGTGCGGGCGAACGGTTTCGAGGCTCCAGAGGACGCGCTCACACTCCTGGTTGAGCACGTCGGGGAGGAGCTGACGACCCTCGTGAGTGAGCTGGAGAAAGTCTTCCTTTCACTTCCACCTGGTACGAACCGTCTGACCCCAGCAGCGATTCACGCAGTGGTTGGTGAACAGCGGACCCGTTCGATTTTTGAGCTCACCCGCGCAATGGAACGCCGGGACCTGCCGCAGGGCCTGACCGTGCTGGACCGCTTGCTGGTAGCGGGGGAGGAGCCGCTCGGGGTATTAGGGATGCTGACGCGGGAGCTTCGGCTGCTCTGGCAAACAAAAGAGTGGCTGCGTCAGGGAAAAGCAGCGGAGGAGATCGCCAAGCTCACCCGTCGGCCTGTTCGCGTGGTGGAGGGTGTGCTCGGGCGCGCCGAAGCGACGAGCGCCCAGACGCTCAGTCGCGGACTTGAGCGCTGCTGGGAGGTTGAGCAGTCGTTGAAATCAGGTGGGCACCCCAGAGCCGAGATGACGCTGCTCTTCGTCGACCTGTGCCAATGAACGAGCTGTCAGCTTTCAGCAATCAGCGGGAAGCTAAATGCTCACTGCTGAGGGCTGAACGCTGAGAAGTGTTGACGAGGCGTGCGAGACGGGACTTCTTGCGAGCGATCGTGTTTTTGTGAAACACGCCCTTGGTCACGGACTTGTCCAGAACGCGGACCGCTTGCCGGTATGTGTCAGGAAGTGTGGTGGACTGAGCTTCGGCTGCGGACGTCACGAGCTTGACCGCAGACCTCACCCTCGAGCGGACGGCGCGATTGCGTAGCCGGCGCGTCTCGTTCTGCCTGATCCGTTTGATCGCCGATTTGATATTCGCCACAGGTTATGCCCTCCTGAGCTTCACGGTGGTTCACCTTACCGTTGGCCCCAGATCGTGTCAAGGAATTTTTCCCCTGTATGCCCCGTCCCGATAACGGCGAAGAGCCCCTCCTCTCGGCCTCGGAGGTTCAAACCGGGGTAGTCCGTGCCGTCGGCTCGATCGGTATCGCCACGCTCGTGAGCAGGATTCTTGGGTTCATCCGCGATATGTCCGTGGCCCATGCGTTTGGCGCCGGGCTCGTCACTGACGCGTTTTTGGTTGCGTTCCGGATCCCCAACCTCTTTCGCCGTCTGCTGGCTGAGGGCGCGCTGTCCACGGCGTTTGTCCCGATCTTCACGGAGTATCTGACCACCCGACCGCGCGAGGAGTTTCAACGGATGGTCCGAAGCGTGATGGGTGCCATGCTGGTCGTGCTGGTCGGCGCAACGCTGCTCGGTGTGACGGTGGCTCCCGTGATCGTGCGCCTCATGGCTCCGGGCTTCTGGGCAGATCCGGGGAAGGCCATTCTGGCGGTCCGCCTCACACAGATGATGTTCCCGTATCTCTGCTTCATCGGTCTCGCCGCTTTGGCCATGGGACTGCTCAACGCGCATCGGAACTTCTTCACCCCCGCACTTGGCCCGACAATGCTGAACATCGCTATGATCGCGTCGGTCTTTCTCCTCTCGCCTCACATCGACCCTCCGATCTTCGGGCTTGCGATTGGGGTCCTGGCAGGGGGGCTCGGGCAATTTCTTATCCAGCTCCCGGCTGTATCCCGGCAAGGCACGACGCTCGGTCCGACGTTCGACTTCTCGCACCCGGTGCTTCCAAGGATCGGGCGCTTGATGACACCCACGCTCTTTGGTATGGCGGTCACGCAGTTGAACATCTTCGTGGATACGATTCTGGCATCACTGCTTCCCGAAGGGAGTGTCTCCTATCTCTACTACGCCGATCGCATTGTCGAGTTTCCCCTCGGCGTGTTCGGGATCGCGATCGCCACGGCCGCGCTCCCGTCGATGGCGGCCCAGGCCGCTCGCCAGGACCTTCCTGGATTGAAGGAGACGCTCAATTTCGCGATCCGCCTCTCTTGCTTTGTCATGGTCCCGGCCTCGATCGGGATTCTGCTCCTCAGAGTCCCGATCGTCCGGCTCTTCTTTGAGCGGGGAGACTTCGGGCCGGACGCAACGATGAAGACCGCTTGGGCGCTGGGGTTCTTTGCCATTGGGCTCGTCTCATTTGCGGGCGCCAAGATCGTTGCTCAGGCTTTTTACTCACTTGGCGACGTGAGGACTCCCGTGCGTCTGGCAGTCGCGACGATGCTTCTCAATATTCTCCTCAACCTCCTTTTCATGCGGTGGTTGGCCCACGGCGGGTTGGCCCTGGCGACCTCGTGTTCGTCCACCGTGAATTTCCTTGGGTTGCTCTTTTTTTTCAGGCGCCACACGGGTCTGATCGGCGGACGTCTGCTCCTGGCCAGTGTGATTCGGATTCTCGCGGCAAGCCTGAGCTTCGTTCCGGTTGTGCTCTTCTGCCTGTGGGTCTGGCCGGTCGGCGTCTCACGCTGGATCGACGTGGTCTGGCTGTTCCTCACCATTGGGGCAAGCGTCGCAGTGTACCTCGCCATCAGTTTCTCAATGAAGGGCAAGGAAGGGCCAGCGCTGCTTGCACTTCTCACTCGCGGCCGCAGGTTGCGATAGCGGAAGTTGTGGCAGTATACCCCGATCCGAAAAGTCTTCTCACAGCGGAGCCACCGGCATCGGTCTGGGATTTTCTTTCGGATCGGGGTATAATACTGAACAAGAATGTCATTCCTTCGGGAGACGGTGGATGACGCCTCGGCCCGGGCCGATTGCTTAATCGGCCCGGCAGTTGGAGGCGTCGTCGTGTTTTCCGTGGTCCGAGTCTTCGGCACGGCGATCATTCAGTGGAGTCGGTAATGGACTCCACGCAGCAATTTCTCGCCACCCTGCAGACGGAGCGGGGAGCGAGTCTCAACACCCTGTCGGCGTACCGCCGCGACCTCCTCCGATTCCAGGCATTCGTTGCCCAGCAGGGCTGGAAGCTGTTTCGCGTGAAGCCCGAACAGTTGTCACGCTACCTGTTACACCTCCGCCGCGAGGGACTCGGGTCCCGCAGCGTGGCGCGGCACCTCTCCTCGCTTCGCGGGTTTTATCGTTTTCTCGTGCGGGACGGGCTTACACAGCGTGATCCAACGGAACATCTCGAATCACCGCGCCTAGAGCGAAGGCTGCCGCGGACGCTGTCGGTCGAAGAGGTGGGCGCGTTGCTGGATTGCATTCCTGTTGACCACCCTGTTGGGGTCCGAGATCGTGCGCTCCTCGAGTTGCTCTATGCAACCGGGATGCGGGCGACCGAATGCCTGACTCTTCGTCTCGAGGATCTGAACCTCACGGCCGGCTATGTCGTCTGCATGGGGAAAGGGAGCCGACAGCGGCTCGTTCCAGTGGGGAGCCAGGCAATTCAATGGGTGAGGCAGTATCTCCAGAGCGCGCGACCGACATCTGTTCGCCGCACCGACTCCGGGTATCTCTTTGTGAATCGGCGAGGCCGACCGCTGACGCGCCAGGCGCTGTGGGTGATCATCAGACGAGATGCTCAACGGGCTCGCATTCGGGCGA
>DATEAO010000002.1:0-3056 GCA_035288345.1 Candidatus Methylomirabilota bacterium
CCAGGCCAGAGGATTTCCACCAGCATCATGTCGGCCCCCACGCCAGGCGCTCAGAATCAACTGGTGCGCCCAAGAGGATTCGAACCTCTGGCCTGTCGCGCCTCTCCAGGCGCTCCCCAACGGGGGTCCCGCCCCCCAATGGCGCTCGCTCCGCTCGCTGTTACCCCCTAAAGCGTAGGGGAGATCTCTCCCCTACCACCCCTCCAGGCCAGAGGATTTCCACCAGCATCATGTCGGCCCCCACGCCAGGCGCTCTGAATCAACTGGTGCACCCAAGAGGATTCGAACCTCTGGCCTGCGGATTCGTAGTGCGTTCCCACCCGCCAATGGTACCAACGCACACGCGCTAAATCCAGGGAAAGCGACGTGTCGGTCCCCATCTCGGATGGCCCATGTTGGGTCTGTTCGACAGGCGCTCCCGGACAGAACCCGGACAGGTGACGCCCTCGGCACTTGATCCGAAAGCGCGCGCCTGTAGCTCAGTGGATAGAGCAACGGCCTTCTAAGCTAGACGCTGAGTCAATGCCCCTCGGTAAGTTGCGCATTTACCGAGGGGTTTTTCTTTCCCTCATTGCCTCGCGTGGGATAGAATTAGCTAGTTTTCTAGCCGTCACGGGCACAGCGACGGGCACAGCATCCAGGCTTCGGGGCGGTTGGGGGTAATGGCAGACGAGATCGAGCTGACGCTTATCGAGAACGCGGAGGATTTCCTGCTTGAGGCCGTCAAGTACGCAAAGGCCTCCTCGCCCCGGGACTGGAAGTATGCGATCCTTCATCTCTGGTCGGCTGTGGAGCTTCTATTGAAAGCTCTCTTGGAGAAGGAGCATTGGAGTCTCCTCTTCGAGGATGTCGATGGGGCGTCGCGGACGAAGTTGCGCGGTGGCGATTTTCACACCGTCCGCTTCGATACGGCGCTAGACCGGATCCAAGGGATCGTGGGGATCGAGATTGAACCAAAAGACCTCCGGTACCTCAAAGGACTCCGGGAGCTACGAAATCGAGCTACCCACTTCGCAGTGAAGCTCAACGTGGAACAAGCCAAGTCCTTGGTGGCTCGGGGCATCAATGTCTTCTTGAATCTTGAACAGCGGCATCTCCATGAGACACCAGATAAAAGCCTTGAATACGAGATCAATCAGGCGCTTCAAGAGTTCCAGAAGTACGTCGACGAACGTCTCCGCGAACTGCAAGAAGAACTGGAAGCCTCAGAACGTCCCCATCGACGGTTTAGGACGTGCCTCAGCTGCACCCAGGAGACTCTCGTATCCAAAGCGGACTTTGCGGTTTGCCTATTTTGTGGAGAAGACTGGGAATTCATCAACCTTCCAGTATTGCTCGGTGATGGCCCAGAAGGACCTTGCCCTCAATGCGGCGAGGAGACGCTCGCGTTGGTGCTGCTGAACAATGAGGAAGCGCTTTTTGCCTGCGTCAGGTGTGGGTTCGAGGCCCAGCCTTAATCTCAAGACTTCATGCTCACGGCGGAAGAGTCTTGGAACGACGATGGATCTCCGATGTGCGACCACTGCTGGCTGCACCTTATGGAGAAGGACTAGGAGGACCATGGACCCCCCAGGCTGACCTCACGGTGCAGCAGGCGTTCGGCATCACCCACCCGGAAGCTCAAGACACGGCACATGGCTGAGTTCGATTGGCATAAGTGCAGGTTCCTGGAAAGCAGTGAAAACCTTAAACCGCTCGTGCACGCGCGCGTCGGCCGAACACCGTCGACCTCAATCGCCCGCGAGATCGCCGCTTGTTTACAGCAGGGCCGCCAGTTCTATGAGGCTGCTACGTCTTCCCCGCTTGAAATCAGGCCCCTTCAGCTCTTCTACGGTATGGTCGGTTTCGCCAAGGCACTTGTAGTTGCTCGTCGACTCTCGTCCTTATCAACATTGCGCCATGCACACGGCCTGTCCGATATCTCGGCGGCGAACTGTCGCATTGCGGAACTACGAGTCAAGATCGGCGAGGCTGGCACATTCCAAGAGTTCAATGACGTTGTGGCTGACCTCACCCGTCTATGCTACTATGGCGCATCGACACGCCCGTTGGCGTTGTACCTTCCTTCAAGTAAGTCAGACCGCCTCTGCGGACTTGAGATGTCCCTTCAAGACGTCTTAAGTCGGATACCCGGCCTCCAATCCCTATATCGAGTTACCTTTGGGGAAGACGCCCATACGGCTTCCTTCCAGTTGTACAATGACGTCACTAACACCGCAGGGTGGAAAGTGCGTATTGATGATTCAGAGCTTTTTCATGACCGCGAATCCCTTAGGACGATTGTGGGGCGTTGGCGAACGCGGTTCCCTTTCCTGCATACCTGGTCCGTTGTCTCGGCGCAACATGCTTGGGGCTACTCTGTCATTCTCTTCGAAAACATCGAACACGGGGGGCTAGACGAGCTTGGAGAAGATTACTTGGTTGGCGAAGGCGACTCATATGAGGTGCACCTTCCGCCAGAGCGTCGGGCGGCGCGGTTTGATTTTTCTGAGCGACTTTCGCCCGTGGGTGGTGGTTACTATTCCGGAGCAAGTCCTTACGCAATTTCACCAGCCAATGGCTACTATCTATCGGAGTTTTCCCTCCACTACCTTGCTCTCTTCCTGCTGAGTTCTCTGGTGAGATACCGACCTCAGACATGGGTCCACGCGATTTCGCGGACCGCGATCTCTGAAGCGGCACCAGATGACAAAGCCCTTAGCTTGGTCGAGCTATTCCTTGACGTGAACAGTAGCGCGGTTCCCCAAATGATAGTGACCGCACTTAACCCGTATGAGGATCGGTACGCCTAACCTCCAGGCGCATCGGCGCCGGTCGGGTTCAACGCGCTACCCGCCGGGTTCAGGACCACATCTCACCTTCAATGAGCCGCATATACTTGTTCGCGTAGAACATGTCTGGCTCCTGCTTTCGTGAGCGGACCCGAATGTTGAACTTGGGGTCGTCAGGCGAGGACACATCGAAAAGGATGAGCCCAATGCCAAACACCTGACACAGTGAGTCGAGGCGAGCGATCTCGTCTTGAGGGGAGTCAGCAGGGACGACAAGGTAGGACT
>DATEAO010000003.1:0-3102 GCA_035288345.1 Candidatus Methylomirabilota bacterium
AATCGTCAACTCTTCTTCGACCTCTTGGACCACTCTGTGTCATGGGCTCAGCGGTACAACGAGAGCCTCGCCGTTCTCTTCATCGACGTGGACAATTTCAAAGTGTACAACGATCTACATGGCCATGCCGCCGGCGACCAACTGCTGGGCGTCGCGGGCCGTGCGATCCCCAATGCGGTGCGAAGGACGGACACGGTGGCGCGCCTCGGTGGAGACGAGTTCACGGTCATCTTGCCCCATACGGCGCAGGTTCAAGACGTGGCCCGCGTCGCCGAGCACATCGTCCGCGCCATCAAAGAGTCGGCTGAATTCGAATCGAAACGCATCGAGCCCACGGTGAGCATCGGTGTTGCGCTTTATCCCATCGACGGAGAGGACGCATCGACGCTGGTCCGCAACGCCGACATGGCGATGTATGCGATAAAACGGGACGGAGGCAATGGTTACCGATTCTACACCGCCAGTCTCGGAGCTCAGGCGGCAAGACGCCTCGGCCTGGAAAGGCAACTATCTCGAGCCCTCGAGGAAAATGAGTTCGTCCTTCACTACCAGCCTCAAGTCGACATGGCTTCGAAAGGAATCGTGGGCGTGGAGGCGCTCATCCGCTGGGCTCATCCGCGATGGGGCATGGTTCTCCCGGCGGATTTCATTCACATTGCGGAAGACACAGCACAGATCTGCTCGATCGGTGAATGGGTTCTCACCCAGGCCTGTCGTCAGGCGGCACAATGGCGACGACTGGCGCTGCCCGGGTTGCGCCTCTCGGTTAACCTTTCCTGCGTCCAGTTGAGACGAGATGACGTGGTCGACCGAGTGGCGGAGATCCTCGAGCAGACTGACACTCCCCCCGAACAGCTCGTTCTCGAGATAACCGAGACCGGAATTCTCGAGGATACCGAAAGCGCGGTTCGAGCGCTGGAGAAACTGAGGGATTTGGGACTGTCGATCTACATTGACGATTTCGGAACCGGATACTCATCGCTGGCGCTCCTGCGCCAACTCCCGGTGGATGGCCTCAAGATCGACCGTTCCTTCATCTCCAACGTGGCGAGCCGAGACAAGGACGCCCAAATCACCGAGGCGATTGTGGCCATGGCCGATCGACTCCGGCTCACCGTCGTCGCCGAGGGCGTCGAAACCGCCGACCAGGTTCACTTCCTGAAGGCGTTGAACTGCAACCTGATGCAGGGGTTCCTCTTCGGCAAGCCCCTGGCTCCATCCGGCTTCCAGGAGACTCTCTCGCGAGGGTTGGTCTGGCCTGTCTGAAAGTGGACGGAGCTCAGCTAGCGAGCCCCAGATCCTCATCGCCTCTACACTTAGCACCCCTTCGAGGTAGGCATGCGAGGTGAACCATGAATCGTTGCAAGCGAATCCATCGAGTAGCGATCGCATTAACGACCGTCATCCTTCTGAGCTCGCCAGCCACGTCCCAGGCGCAGCTCTCCGACGCCGCCGAGTGGGCCGCCTATCTCGCCGGCGAGCACCGCGTGGTGCCCAACGTCACGTACCTCAGAGCCAACAACTGGGACGCCAAGCTGGATGTGTACACTCCGATCGAAGCAGCCGGCCCGTTGCCGACGCTGCTCTACATCCACGGCGGCGGTTGGGTACGGGGAAACAAGGAATCGAACGTCCTGCGCCTCCTACCTTATCTGGAGATGGGATGGGCGGTGGTCAACTTCGAGTACCGGCTGGGTGAAGTCTCCCTGGCACCGGCGGCGGTGGAGGATTGCCGCTGTGCACTCCGCTGGGTCATTCAGAATGCGGAGGAGTACAAATTCGACGTCTCACGATTGGTCGTGACCGGCAACTCCGCGGGCGGGCATTTATCTCTCACCACCGGGATGCTCCCCGCCTCGGCCGGTCTGGATCGCCAATGTCCCGGCGAAGAGGAGCTGAAGGTGGCGGCCATCATCAACTGGTACGGCATCACCGACGTGGCAGATCTCCTCCAGGGTGAAAACGAGCGGAGCTACGCGGTGGCCTGGCTCGGCGGAATGACCGACCGAGAAGCCCAAGCGCGCCGCGTGTCACCCCTCACATACGTCCGCGCGGAACTTCCGCCCGTCTTGACGATTCACGGCGACGCCGATCCGACCGTACCCTACAGCCATGCGACGCGGCTCAAAGAGGCGCTCGACCAAGCGGGGGTTCCCAACGAGCTGGTGACCATCCCGGGCGGAAGGCACGGAGGCTTCACGCGCCAGGAGATGGTCGCGACCTTCACCAAGATACGGGCGTTTCTTTCACGGCACGGGATCTGGGAGGGCCCGCGCACGTCGAGTCTTCCGTGAAGGTGTGTCGGTTGGTAGCATGAATTTTACATAATCTTGGAAAACGTTTGCCACGCTGCACATCGTGAAGATTCGTAACACTCACCTCGCAATAACAGGCCTCGTTCCCTCGATCCTCGGAGCCCTACTCCTGGCCGGTGTCAGCACGCTCGGAGACTTCATCTGGACGCACTTCAGTGTGGAGCATCGCCCGGTCTATGGGCTAACCCACGGCACGCTGCTCTGCTCCGTCCTCGGCTCGTATCTCGGACTCCTTCGCAAGCGGTTTCTCCAGGGCACGCTCGGTGGCGCAGCGATCGGCTTCGCCTTGTTGGAGGCGGGCGCAGCGGGAATCAAGAATTCCCTACTACGAGGGACGCTTGCTGGGGTTGCTTCCGGCCTCGCCTTCTACGCGATTTCCGGTATCTGGTTAGACCAAGAGCCAGGGGGGCCGAACTATGTTCGCAACTTTCTGAGCTGGACGATAGCGTTTCTTCCGGGATTCTTGGCTTTGCTCGCTGCGCGCGCTAGCTCAAGGGATTCTCGTATCTCAACTCTCTGAAACGCGCGAAGTCCGAATCGCACGAGACCAAAGCGGCGCCATAAGAGATCGCGAGTGCGGAAAGATGTGCATCTGTGGTCAGGTTTCCTGCCGCGCCGGTGACACCAAGCAGCCGCTTCAGGGTGTTCCCGTGTTCCTGTCTTTCCAGAACGAGCTTGATGTTCGGATGTGACAGCCACGCGTCGACTCTCTCGAGCGCCTGCTCGGTTGTCAGAGGCTCCGAAAAAATGCGGGGGTTGGTCGACAGTCTCAGGAAGCCTAGCAGCA
>DATEAO010000004.1:0-7034 GCA_035288345.1 Candidatus Methylomirabilota bacterium
AGGCGCTCGTCCGGGAGGGCTTCGCCGCGTTTCTCTTCGACTTCACCGGCCACGGTGAGAGTGAAGGGAGAGAAGACGAGGCGACGCTCCCGCGGCAGGCGGAGGATCTTCGCGCCGCTCTCGACCTCCTGGAAAGCTTGGATGAGATCGATGCCGGGCGGATCGGCGTCGTCGGCGCCAGCTCGGGCGCCGCGACGGCGCTCGTCACTGGAGCCGCCCATCCGCGCATACGCCTCCTCGTGCTCCGGTCGGGAAATGCTGAGGGCGCTCCAGATGCGGCCCCAAAGGTGACGGCGCCGACTCTTCTCATCGTGGGGGAGCTTGACGAGCCGATTCTTGCCGCGAACAAGGATCTGCTTCCGCGCCTCGCTGGCCCGAAGCGGTTGGAGGTTGTGGCGGGAGGAGACCACCTGTTCGCTGAGCCGGCGGCTCTCCGAAAGGCGATCGATCTTACTGTGAGGTGGTTTAACGATCATCTCAAGAGGCGGCCATAGCAGGCTGATGAAAAAGGCCCATCTGCGGCGAAGGCTTTCCTCGAAGGGGGGCACGCCCCCCTTCCGAACCTCCCCCAAGCTTGCGCGGGCAACGCCCGCGCTCGAACAGAGAAGGCAGTCGCTCGTCGTTGCAACGTACGACCAAGTACGTCTCACTCCTCGCTTCCTCGCCGCCTTGTATCTAGACCTTTTTGATCAGCCTAAAGTCGGGCTATTGAAAAGACGAGCGGCGCAGCACTCAGCCAGAAAAATCTCCAATCCTGCTCATGGCTGACCGCTCAATAAGTGGTCAAGCCGCACGGCCGATTTAGTACCGGTCGGCTGAATCCCTCTGGATAAGAACGCCTACGCGCCAAGAGGCTATTGAAGTCTTCACTGGCTCCCTGAACAGGGGCGGCGGGAATGCTTTTCTGCGAGCGGCCTGAACGTTTCCAGTAGTTTTTGTGCGATACCAAAGATTTGCTCGCGTTCGCCCATATGCGCACGCTTCTCCCGATAAGCTTAACTGTGTGCTCCGATATACACAAACGCCCGGGCCATGCGGCCCGGGCGTTTTGATTTTACCCCGGCAGCGACCTACTCTCCCATAGCGTTACAGCATAGTACCATCGGCCCTGGAGGGCTTAAACGATTGTACTGGACGCAGCCACGGACTACCTTCTCAAACTTGTCTTTAGCCCACTAACTCGAAGAGACCGTCCACAACCTGGCTGACTTCTTCTGCGTTGAGGCTCCCGATCTTCTTGCCAAGCCGCTCAATGGACAGCGTCCTGATCTGGCCGATCTTCACCCACGAAGGCTTCGGCATCTTGAGGCTTTCGATCTCGTGGCTCAGCGGGAAACCCGCGCGCTGTGGTTGGCTGGTAATTGCCAGCGCGATCACCGTGCCTGAGTGTTGGTTCAGCGGCTCGTGGCTGATCACCACGATCGGCCGCAATCCGGCTTGCTCGCGGCCCCTCACGGGATTGAGATCAGCCCAATACACCTCGCCCCTCAGTATTCGGGCCACGAGGTCTCCTCCCCCGTCATTCCCTCCTCAGCCAAGGCACGCTCTTCATTTGGATTGAGCTTCTTCGCCTCGAGGAGCAGCCGGCGTTTTCCGTGGCGTTCAAGTTTCTCCTTCACGGCTTCCTCAATGGCCCGGCTCCGGTTTTTGAACACGCCGCTCTTCACCCCGCGGTCGATCTCTTTAAGAAGCTCCCGATCCATCGTGATGGCGATTTTCTCCGCGGGCATATCGGCCTCCAAGCAGGTATGATGGTTCATCATACCGACTTCGATCGGCTTTCTGCAACCGGTTTCACTTACGGCGGGGTGTCATTTCGACGAGATGCTTCGATAGAGGCACATCCTGAAAGACATACGCCCGGGATCTCTGACCCGGGCGTATTGTTCGAGCGCGGCCTTTGCCCGCGCAAGCTTTCGGGGGGATGTTCGAAAGAGCGGCGTGCCCCCTTCGAGTTGACTTACCAGCGGGCGGGGCGCTGCTGGCTTCGAGGCTTTCCGCCTCCAAAGCCGCCCCCGCCACCGCCTCTCCGACCACCGCCACCGCCACCACCGGGTCGGCCGCCGCCGGATCTCGCCCCTTGGGGATTGGCCACGTTGACGGTCAGCGTGCGGCCTTCGAACTCCTTACCATTGAGCTGGCTGATCGCTTTCTGGGCTTCTTCGCTCGACGACATCTCGACGAACCCGAATCCCCGAGATTGCCCGCTGAATTTGTCCGTGATCACGGTCGCGGATTCAACGGTCCCGCACTGGCTAAAGTACTCCCGAAGACTCTCGCTGTTGGTTGAAAAGGACAACCCGCCAACGTACAATTTGGCACTCATCTGATGCCTCCTCTTCTTCCGCAACCATTCATGACCTCCAATACGCGGAAGGCTCTCTCGGAGGCGAAGCCGCTGGACTGGATCCCCATGGATCCATCGACCGAAGCAGACCCCTCTACTATAGAGGAGTTCTGGGAAAACACCAGCAAAAATCATTGCCGTGATTGCAGCACGGGCACCCGGACTTTTCCTCGGAGGGGGACAAGTCCAACTGCCCCTGTCCACCTCGATCGGACAAGCCGATCGAGGGAGGCCGAACCTCCCCCTGAGTACTCGCGCGGGCGAAGCCCGCGCTCCCGCAATTCACGCTTCACTCTTCACTATCCAATGGAGGCGAGGTCGATCTTCCCTTGCCATCGCGCCAGGAGCGCGTGCCGCAGCGAAAGATGGTCTGGCTTTTTCAGTTGAGGATCAGCGGCCACGATGGCAAACGCTTCCTGCCGCGCCTCCTCCAAGATCGGGCCATCGTGGAGGAGGTCGGCGATCTTGAACTCGGGCAGCCCGGACTGGCGCGTTCCGAAGAACTCCCCGGGACCTCGAAGCTCCAGATCCACCTCAGCGATCCGAAAGCCGTCTTGACTTTCCACCATCGTCTCCAGCCGCTTTCTCGCCTCTTCCGAGAGTCTGCCCCCTGCAAGCAGGATGCAGTAAGACTTCCACGGCCCTCGCCCCACGCGCCCGCGGAGCTGGTGAAGCTGGGCCAGGCCGAAGCGCTCAGCGTGCTCGACCAGCATGACGGACGCGTTCGGCACGTCAATGCCGACCTCGATCACGGTCGTGGAGACCAGAATGGAGATCTCACCGGCTTTGAATGCCCGCATCACCGCTTCTTTCTCCTCGAAGCGCATCCGGCCGTGCAGGAGCCCGATGCGCTCCCCCGGAAAGACGGCCTTCTGGAGACGCTCGGCCATCTCCGTGGCCGCTTTGAGGTCGGACTCGGCGGATTCCTCAACCATCGGGCAGACCACATAGACCTGGCGGCCCGCGGCGATCTCCTCTTTCAGGAAGTGGTAGATCTGCCGACGCTTCTCTTCGGTGCGCCAGGCCGTGACGATGGACTTGCGTCCAGGCGGCATCTCGTCGATTACGGAGAGGTCGAGATCGCCGTAGAGCGTCAGCGCCAAAGTCCTCGGGATCGGCGTGGCGGTCATGACGAGGAGATTCGGGCGCTCGCCTTTCGCGCGAAGCGAAGCGCGCTGGAGCACGCCGAACCGGTGCTGCTCATCGACGACTGCCAAGCCGAGGCGCTTGAACTCCACCCCCTGCTGAATCAGCGCGTGCGTGCCCACCAAGCAATCGACGGCGCCGCGCTTGAGATCAGCCAGCACGGCTTTACGCTCTTTCGCCTTCATGCCCGACGTGAGGAGCGCGACGCGCGCGCCCAGCGAAGGCAGGAACTGAGAGAGGGTCATGACGTGCTGCTCAGCCAGGATTTCAGTCGGCGCCATAAGCGCTGATTGGACGCCGGCCTCAGCCGCTGAGAGAATCGCCATGGCCGCCACGATCGTCTTCCCTGATCCGACATCCCCCTGAAGGAGGCGATTCATCGGCGTGGGCCGCGCAAGGTCCTGTCGGATCTCCTCCCAGACCCGTTCTTGAGCCGTCGTCAGCGTGAACGGGAGTCCTTTGCGCATCCGCCGAACCAACTCCCCGGCAGGATCGATAACGATTCCGCGAACGGTACCCTGGCGCGAGCGCCGGATCGCCAGGCCGAGCTGAAGGAGGAGGAAGTCATCGAATACCACGCGGCGCCGCGCGCGGCGAGCCTCTTCTTCAGTCGCTGGAAAATGGAGAGCGCGAATTGCCTCACTGAGGGGCACGAGCTCTCGTCGCTGGCGCAGAGGCGGCGGCACCGGGTCTGCGATTTGCGCCGCGTAGTGCCCGAGGAGCTTCCAGATCAGTGATCGCAGCGGCCGCTGAGTCAGTCCTTCAGTA
Source organism: Candidatus Methylomirabilota bacterium (assembly GCA_035288345.1). Lineage (GTDB taxonomy): Bacteria > Methylomirabilota > Methylomirabilia > Rokubacteriales > DATEAO01 > DATEAO01. The sequence continues at coordinate 4,262 of DATEAO010000004.1, forward strand.
AGCGGATAGACGGGCACCAGGCGACCCATGTGGATTCGCTCGTCTTCTTCTTCTTCCTCAATGATCTCGAAGTCAGGATGCTGCATCTGAAGTGGTCCGCTTCGAAAGCGGGTGACCTTCCCGTACAGGATGACTCGCTGCCCCTTTCGGAAGACTTTCTGGAGGTAGGGTTGCCTGAACCAGACCGCCGAGAGATACCCGGTCGCGTCTCGAAAGAGCGCCTGAAAGGGTAGACGGGTGGTTCTGGGAGGAGGGCTGACCCCCACGACAACCCCCGAGCAGCTCTGTGACTCTCCCACCGTTAAGCGATTGAATGGCGTGAGCCGGCTCCGGTCCTCGTAGCGACGAGGGAAGTAGAAGAGCGCATCCTGCACCGTTGCTAACCCCAGTCGGGATAAGAGTTTTCCCTTCTTGGGGCCCACGCCTTTCACATACTGGAGTGGGGCTAACGCCCCGTCGGCGGGTTGGCGGCGCTGGGGGCCCGACTCTGCCATGCGAGAAGTTTGCCTCTTTCGTCCGGTTGTGCTATAAAAGGGACCGTTTCCAGCAACGCCCCCTGAACCCCAGAGGAGTCCGAGAATGGCCCAGCGGTGTGACATTTGTGGGAAAGGCCCGACAGTAGGACATCGAATCAGCCATGCCCATAACGTAACAAAACGTCGATGGCTGCCAAACTTGATCTCTACTCGGACAGTCGTGAAGGGGAGCCCTAAGCGGATTCGGGTGTGCACCCATTGCCTGAAGGCAGGTAAGGTCGTCAAGTACGTGTAACAGCAAGGGGGGTGTCGCCCACCCCCCTTTGAGAAATAGATGAGACCCGGTGGAGGGCCGCCACCCCCCACCGACATGGTAATAGGTTACTTCTTCTTCTTTTTGGCTGCCTTCTTCTTCGTCGCCATTCGAGGTTTCACCTCCTTCCCGACCCGCGAGAGGGCCGAAGAGATTCCGACCCCTGCTCTTCACTGACGGGCCGTTCTTTTCTCGGAGGGGGGCACGACGCCCCCATTCCGAAACTGCCCCGATTGCAGCGCGGCCCTTGACACTGTTCGTGTCAAGGGGGCTACGCCACGCCCGCGCTCCCTCAGAGATGAGCGTGGCGGGCAAATAACTCGGTGCCGCACTCGCTCTAAAATCCCATTGCTTCGCGTCTCAGATACTCGGCCTGCTCGCGACCCCGACGCTCGTAGTGATACAGGTCCACGTAGAGCTGCGGGAGCGAGACCACGAGGAGTCCGCCCTTCTCGATCGGCGAGTAGAACACGCCGTCATCATACGGCGCAAGCAGGTGCACGTTCCCTTCGCCTTCGCCAAGCCTCAGCCCGAGCGCCCGGGCCAGCGAGTCTCCTTCACCCTCGAAATAGCAATCGATCGCCGGCATCCTCACCTGCGGGGCGACCAATGACGCTCCCGAGTACATCGTAAATGCGTATCTGCGGCCGTGCTCGCGCGCTTGATGGGCAATGTCCAGCATGAACTTCCTCGTGACCCGCTCGGGCGTGAAGTATGTGGCGAGCCCGTTCACCCGGTAGTTGTAGGTCTCACGCCATGCGCGCAAGAGCTCGTCGGGTTTGGCCAAGCGAAGCCGCTGGGACTCGCTCCGTTCAACCCAGGTGAGCGCATCCAGCCGCTTCACCACGTTGTGCGCATGGCCGAGGCTCACGCCCGCTGCGCGAGCCAGCTCCTCGAGGCGCCACGCGCGCTGAGGCTCAACCAGCAGCGCGCGAACGACGCGCGTCGCTCGAGGCGCGAACAGCGATTTCAGCGGACGGGTGGATGGGCGGAGGTTCGGCTTCCCCTCCTTCTCGATGAGGACATTATCGAAGGCTAAGAAGCAGTTCCCTGACAGATCGAGGTAGCCGAACCCGTTCTGACGGAGAATGGTGGCGCTCTGTGGACTGATGTAGGAGGAGACCGCCACGGGGTAACTCTCAGGCGCGGCTCTGAACACTCCCTGAAGACGCATGATCGTCTCCCGGATCTGGCGCGGCTGTCCGAGGTTGCTCACTTCAAGCGCCAACATCTTCTCCTGGTCTCCCATTCGGAATTTCACGAAGAGATCGGCAGTCTGATTCCCTATTCGAAAGTTCGGAGCTTCCTGCCACTCTTTCGCCCGAGGAAAGAGATCACGGAGGCGTTGAGCCGCCTGCAGTCTGATCTCGTGACTCTTGAGCATTTCACTTGTACGCCAGGTTTCAGCATCTGCTGAAACCTTATGAAAAGTTGAAAACCTTGTCAAGAAAAAACTTTGCAATTCAGAAAAACGGTTCTGAATTTTCTGAGACGACTTCCCCTGGAACAGCGATGAAGGAGAAAAACTGAGGATCTAAGGGCAGGGCTGAATCAGTTGGGACGCCTTACTCCGCGCCGTTCTCGAGCTCTTCGAGACGCGCGTCATCGAGACCAAAGTAGTGGCCAACTTCGTGCATCACGACATCGCGGATCAAGCTCGCCATCTCCTCGAGCGTCTCGCAGTCTTCCTCGATTGGTCCGCGGTAGATTGTGATGGTGTCCGGGAGGACCTGCCCGTATGAGGAATCGCGACGCGTCAGGTCGACCCCCCGGTAGAGGCCGTACAGCGTATCGGGAGGCTCGATCTCCATCTCCTCAAGCGTCTCCCGGTCCGGCCACTCCTCAACCACCACGGCGATGTTCTCAAGCTTCTTCCTGAATCGCCGAGGAAGACCCCGCAGTGCGTCACTCACAAGCTGCTCGAACTCTGGCGGGCCGGGCTTCATGCTACTCCGCGCGGGCGTGGCGTGTTTTGCTGTTTCGA
>DATEAO010000005.1:0-3199 GCA_035288345.1 Candidatus Methylomirabilota bacterium
CCAAGGCCATCGTCCACGGCTTCGCCGTTCCCGGAAACCGTGATTTTGCGCACCTCTCTGTGACATCGTCGAGCGTGGTGACGTTGTCACCGTGGCGAATCTCCGACCGCATAGTTCCGCAGATCCGCCGCTGAGCACGAGGCATGGTCGCGGGAATAGTCCTCACCTGCGCCCTCCTCGGCTTATCCGACCCGGCCACCATCCTCCGGTGGGTTGTAACTTCATGTTCGCTGAGCAACCGGCGCAACAGCTTTGGTTTCGGGTTTCCCATCTCCTGCTTCGGCACTTTCGAGGAGACCTGGCTGCGCCATCGGCGCAAGCGCCTCAAGGACCTCAAGGAGCGGGAAGTCTCGTCGCGCAACCAGTTCGGCAGCTACGTGTTGGTCGTCGGCCGATGGCAGAGCGACCGGCTTCGGGACTCGAGCGTCAGCAGCCAGCACCTGACGAACGATGAAGAAGCTGCTGTAGAAAAGCTCCATGAACCCGGCGTTGTACGGCAGCGGGCATAGAATCAGATTCTTCTCGTCGTCCCGCATTGGACGCTCACCCCGTCGCCGCTCGGGGTAGATACCGATGCGGATGCCGGGGCCGCCTTCAAGGTCGCCGGGGTTGATCTTCAGGGTTGTCGCGACCCAGCGATCCTCCTCCGGTGAGCCAACGAAGAGGTCGGCTCGCCAGAGTCCACGGATACTGGCAGGGAGGAGTTCTCGGTACTCGGGACTCTGAAAAGCCCGAACCAATCTAGCCAGGTACCGCTTCAGCTTTGGCGGCTGACCAATCCGACCGGCAAGGATTCTAGAGTCCTCGGTGAGGAGTTCTGCTGCTGTCTCGATCAACGAAAGAGCGCCATTCTTCTCAGCACCGAATAGGATCGAGTCGGCCCCCGCCCGGATGCCACAGAAGTCCTCAAGCACTTCGCTGATCAAGGGATGGATCTGGCCATCTCTGTTGCGGATCGCCTCATGGACAGCGTACTCGAAGCAGATACCGCAGTCTCCGGCACCCTCGCGATACTCGCGTGCAAGATCGGCAAGCGTGATCCGCTCGTATCCACCCAGCCGCTCGATGCGATCGCGCTGCAGCGCGAACAATGTGGCGCGCAGGATAGGACGGACCATGGCAATGCGAGCGCGGGCCGCGTCGCTTATGTGATCCACTTGGCGCTGAACCGAAACTCGCATGTTCCCTTCCGTTTCTAGCCTGAGTCCTTGTCAGGAACACCAGATCCCGCCTCTTGGATTCTGCACAAACTTGTGAGAGCCCACCAGCGGGCCGCCTTCCGCGCGCCCCCCCGTGTGGGGGCCTCTTTTCTCCGCCGCACACCGCGCGTGAACGCTGGGCGTTCACACCCTAGCTGATCTCAGCCTGAGCCTAACCGCTCTGACAGCCAGCGGCCAACCCACAGAAGCCCATAGGCGCCCCAGTACAGTCCAGCAAGGATCACGAAGGCCCAGAGCACCAAGTCTAAGAAGCAGCCCTTCGCGCGGTCCACAGCGTAGGGCGAATCTCGGAGCGCACCCCGGTAGTACGGTCGGCGCCGGTAGCCTCTTCTCTGCCCGTATCGACGCTGAGAAGCCATGGAGAAGAGCATAGCAGGGGGACAACGTCCAGCTTGGCCCATGACCGGCCTCGCCGAAGAGGACAACAGCGGCGGTGTACCGAAATCCCCAGCGGTGAGCCGTCCTGTAACTCCCCGTCCCTCCTGAGCCTCGCCAAGCCCATTTGAGACTACAGAAAACAGTTGATTTATGTACACCTTCAAGCTAGGCTTCTCCCATGCGGGCATCTGAGGAGGCCACCATGGGAAAGGGGCGGCGGGTCGGGATCTACGTCCGCGTGTCGACCGACGGGCAGACCACAGTGAACCAGCAACGCGAGCTCGAAGTCGCCGCGAAACGACACGCCTGGAAGGTCGTGGAGGTATTCCGGGACCACGGCATCAGCGGCAAGAACGGGCGCGAGAAGCGGCCAGCCTTTGATCGGCTCCTCCTGGGCGTGAGTCGGAAGGACTTCGACATCGTCGCCGCGTGGTCCGTGGATCGCCTGGGGCGCTCGCTCCAGCACCTCTTGAGCTTCCTCGCCGAGTTGAAGGCCAAGGGGATCGATCTGTATCTCCACCAGCAAGGGGTCGATACCAGCACGCCAGCCGGAAAGGCGCTCTTCCAGATGCTCGGGGTCTTCGCGGAGTTCGAGCGCGCGATGATCGTCGAGCGCGTCCAGGCCGGGCTGAGGCGGGCGCGAGCCCAGGGCAAGCGCCTCGGCCGACCGCGCGTGCCCGAGCCGATCGAGAAGGCCATCCGGAGGGAACTCGGGAAGGGGCGAGGGATTCACGCGGTGGCGCAGGCCGTCGGCGTCGGGACGGGTACCGTGCAGCGCGTGAAGGCCGAAATAGCAGGGGCGGCGTGATGAGGGACCTCGGGATGAGTGCGCGTCGGTTCCGGGGCGAGCGTCTGCTCGGCAAGGCGAGCGCCTGCGAGGAAGGCACACCCCCCCGGGGGGACCCCTTTCCCCCTGCCGGGCAGACGAGGGCGATGGGGATTTCCATCTGCCTCAAACCCATTTTCGTTTTTTCACACATGCCGCGCCGCACAACGGTTTACGGTGCTAGTCTCCGCCGGCGCCGTCTACGACCGGTTTGGCGGCCGCGCGCCCTACTGAGTTTGCGAGCCCGGAATATTTTCTGCGTGTCCCGAGCGGAAGGCGATCGCGCGGAAGGCCGCTCAAACCCGGTGGTGTAGAAGGGGTTGACAGTCCAGACGCTCCCTGTGAATCTTGCCACGCCTTGGCAACGCTTCCACCTCCTCCGATACCGCCCGCGCCACCCCCGCCGGCACCGCCAGAATGGCCGGCCCACTTCCCGGTCGGCTGTCCTGATCCAGACACTCCGGACGTGGATGGCCCCGTGTTTCGTCTAGTCAAAGGTGTCCCAGAGGACTGGCAGAGTCACCTACAGCGCGATATTCAGGATGATCCCGATGTCAGCGATTGCCACCGGGCCGCGCTGTCATGTTCCAGGACCCTTGAAGACATCAAGGAGTTGCAAAGCGCGATCCCCTGGCTCCGAAGGCGACGGATCGCCCGCGCCGACCTTGAGCCTAAGCACGGCAAGATCCTTGAGACTGGTGGCGCTGGACATCACTCGCTTTGGCTCAAGGCACAGTATCATCAGAACTGTGGAACGCTTTTCGTGACGGTCCCC
>DATEAO010000006.1:0-7811 GCA_035288345.1 Candidatus Methylomirabilota bacterium
CAACGGGGCGCCTATCTCCCTGGTGATGCGGGCCACGGTGAGGCAGCGCTCGTAGGAGGGGCCAGAGGGCGTGATGAGAAACACGATATCCTCGGCTTCCATCGCCACCCACGGCCCGTGCAGGAACTGCTCGCAGTTGAACCCCATGGCTGTCGCGTAATTGGCCTCGCTCATCTTCAGCGCGGCCTCATAAGCCGTCGCCGTGTTGGGTCCACCGCCCACGAAGTAGTAGCGCCGGCGGTCGGCGAAGCGCGAGGCCAACTGCTCCCAGGACTCCTGGCCGAGAAGCAGCGCGAGGTGGTCAGGAATCGCGCCCAAGGCTTGGGTGAACTCTTCGTTCCCTCCGACTTCGGCAGCAAGGGCCGCCAGGAGCGCCAGCGCGCTGGTGTAGCTCACCGTGTGGGCCGCCGACTTCTCTTGGTCCACCGTTCTCAGGAGATAGTCCGCGGCGTCGAGACCGTCACTGCCCTTTCCCGTGATCGCGACGCCGACGCCCCCACTGGTCTTTACTTTCTCGAGCGCTTCCTTCGAGTAGCGTTTTGACCCCCGGTGACTGATGACGATGACGCCGGTGTTCGCGCCGGGCTCAGGCCAGTAGTTTCTCCACTCGAACGAATGGAAGGCGCGCGCGCGGTGGCCAAGCCGGCCGATGTGGGCGAAGAGCAGCTCACCGACGAGCGCCGCGTGCCACGACGTCCCGATCCCGGAGAGAAACAGCTGCTCCATGTCGCGCAAGCGCGCAGCCGCTCCCGAGAGGAAAGCCTCGTTGCCGCGCGTCACGAGCCTGAGCGCGCCGGGCTGAGCATAGATCGCGTCGTGCATGTAGTACGGATGCCCGGATCTGGGCGGCGGTGGAGTCCACGTCATGGGTTCGCGATCCCTTTCTTTATTCCATCATGAGATGAGCGACGACCGAGAGCTCCCTCTGTTTGGCGCCCGATCTCATCGGGTCACGCGGAGCGGCGTTCCCCGATCCGATGCAGCTTCAGGAGATTCGTGGTCCCCTTCACCCACATCGGGGCGCCCGAGACGATGATGACCACGTCGTGCTGACTTACATAACGCGTTTCCAGCAAGACCTCCTCGATCGTCTCGATCATCTCGTCCGTGGTCTGCACTTTCTGGATCAGAAACGAAGTGACTCCCCAAGAAAGCGCCAAGCGTCTCTGCACCTCCACGCTCGGCGTGAATGCCAGGATGGGCAGTTCCGGTCGATCGTGGGAGAGCAGGCGGGCGGTCGAGCCCGACTGGGTGAAGGCCACGATGGCCTTGGCCTGCAATGATCGAGCCGCCTGACACGCGGCCGTGCTGATCGCTTCCGGAAACGTGGAGAAATCGCCGCTGCGACGCCGAGTGATAGGGCGCGGGCCCTGAGCCTCTTCAGCGCGCGCGGCGATCCGCGCCATGAGCTCCACCGTCTCCACCGGGTGAGCGCCGACCGCGGTTTCCGCTGAGAGCATCACCGCATCGGTGCCATCGTACACGGCGGTGGCGACATCGGACACCTCTGCGCGGGTGGGACGAAGATGTTCAACCATCGACTCGAGCATCTGGGTGGCCACGATCACGGGCACGTTGGCGGCGCTGGCTTGCGTAATGACCGCCTTCTGAATCACGGGCACCTCTTCGATCGGCACCTCGACCCCGAGATCGCCCCGGGCCACCATGACGCCATCTGCCACCGAGAGAATCTCGCCCAAGTTCGCGACGGCTTCGCTCCGCTCAAGTTTGGCGATGATTGGGAGCGCCGAGCCTTCCCGGTCGATGAGCTCGCGCACGTGCCGGATGTCATCGGCCGAGCGCACGAAGGAGACCGCCGCAAAGTCGACACCGTGCCGGATGCCGAAGCGAAGGTCCTCTTGGTCCTTCTCGGTGAGGCAACCGGCCGACGGCAGGGCGCCGGGAATGTTGACGCCCTTGTGATCACTGACGCGCCCTCCGACCAGCACGCGGCAGTCAATCGACTCCGATTCGACGCGCTCCACCCGGAGCTCGATCTCACCGTCGTTCGCCCAAATCTGATCGCCCGGCGAGACAAGCCGAGGGAGCTCCGCGAATCCAACGGGCGCCAAGCTCGACGTCCCCATCACGGCTCGCGTCGTGAGCGTCACCAACCGCCCTGAAACCAGCTCCGCCGCCCCGCCCTAAAACCGACCGAATCGGATCTTGGGCCCTTGAAGATCGAGAAGGACGGCGATCGGCTTCCCCTGGCGGGCTTCGTCCTCGCGGACCAGCACGATGGAGCGCGCCAGCTCAGCGTGACTGGAGTGAGAGCAGTTCAGGCGCGCCACATCCATCCCCGCCTCCACCAGGCGGCCCAGCGTGATCGGGCTGGCGCTGGCGGGTCCGATCGTGCAGACGATTTTGGTCCGTCTCACGGGCGCTTCTTCAGATTAATGACGAGGACCCTGGCTGGGCGGCGCTCATCGTTTTGGACCTTATGGATGACGTCGGCAGGAATCCACTTGATCTCTCCCGCCTTCTGCACGCTCTTCCCCTCGGTCATGGTGGTGACGATCAACGCCCCTTCCAGGACATATCCGATTTCAGGGGCCGGGGTGGGATGCGCGTCACCGGCGACCCCTGGCGGGAACGTGACCTCAGTGACGGTGACCCACTCGTTGTCGAGCAGCACCTTGTCGGTTATCTTCTGCGCGTTCGCGGTCTCCATTGCGCTGAACCAGCACCCGATCACGACGGCCACGGCCAGTAGCGATTTCATTGTCGTCTCCAAACAAGAAAGGCGGCCGCGGCCGCCTCCGTCACTCCGGTGCACCGCACGGCGTCACTCGATGACGCCACTCCGTTTTGGCAGCGCCTTTCCCGCGTCTCCGGCCACCTCGACCAGCTCGTGAGGAAGGGCAAACCGCACATCTTCTTCAACCACGTTGACTTCACGAACTATGGCGACCCCGGTCTTCTGCAGCGCCCGCACCGCCTCGCGGACCAAAAATTCCGGCGTCGACGCGCCAGCCGTGATCCCCACGCGTGTGACGCCCTCAAACCATTGCGGCTCGATCTCCCGGATGTCGTTGATCAGGTGTGCGCGAGTCCCGCTCGACGCGGAGACCTCCCGCAATCGGTTCGCGTTCGAGCTATTCGCAGCGCCGAGCACCAGCACCAGATCGACTGCATCCGCCAGAGCTTTCACCGCGGCCTGGCGGTTCTGAGTCGCGTAGCAGATATCATCGCGGGACGGCCCCACGATGTCGGGGAACTTCTTCCGGAGCGCGTCGATGATCTCCCTGGTGTCGTCGACGGACAGCGTCGTTTGGGTGAGGTAGGCGACTTTCTTCGGATCAGGAAGCGTGAGCTGCTCCACCTCCTCCACATTCGAGACAAGGTGAATCCTCTCGGGGGCCTCTCCCATGGTCCCGATGACCTCGTCGTGATCTTCGTGCCCGATCAAGACGATCGAGTACCCCTCGCGCGCGTAGCGGACAGCCTCGATGTGGACTTTCGTGACCAGTGGGCAGGTCGCGTCGATGACTCGAAGCCCGCGCTGCCGCGCGTCCTGGCGCACCGCAGGCGAGATCCCGTGGGCGCTGAAGATCACCATCGCGTCGTCCGGCACCTCGTCCAGCTCGTCAACGAAGATCGCCCCTTTGGCCCGCAGCTCCTCCACCACATGGCGGTTATGAACGATCTCTTTTCTCACGTAGACCGGGCGCTCGCAGACCTGAAGCGCCAGCTCGACGATCTCGATCGCCCGTTCCACCCCGGCGCAGAATCCTCGGGGTCCAGCCAGCACGATCTCTTCAATCTGATAGGCCACTGTCACAATCCTCTCATTAGCAGGCTGTTGAAAAAGGCCGATCTGCGGCGGAGCAAGATGTCAGATCACAGATGTCAGATGTCAGTCGGTCGAATCTCCGATAACCGAGATCTGACATCCGACATCCAAGACCAGTCGTCCCAACCTTCGCCACCTTGCATCTGGACCTTTTTGAACAGCCTGCACTAACAGGGTGTCCCGAGAGCCATCAACGGTCTTCAGTATACCTAGGGGGGACGCAGTTGAGCAAGGTCATCGGAATAAGAACAACAGCCCGATGTGTCCGATGTTCGAGTTAATCCCGGTGTTCGGATCTTCGGCGTCCGCGTTGGAGAAATGTTGGAACCGATAGCCCGCTGTGACCGCTAATGTCGGTGTCAGGAGATATGACAGTCCGGTCCCCGCTTCCAGGGAAAACGCGTGCCGCGAGCGGATCTCGCGGATCTTCAGATTTGAATGCATCACACCGGTGGCCAACTCCACATACGGGACAATCGGGGCGTTCGAAATGAAGTGGTACCGCCCCACAGCCTTGATCCCTTCTTGAGAGACATGAGCCGGCTCGAGATAGAGCTGCACAAACGGCTCGAGGCCGACCTCGACACTTCCTCTGAGAATGCCGGGGCCGAGAGGGTCAAATGGAAGGTATCCGAAGCGCGCGCCCCCGTTGATGAAGCTCACATCGGTGGCCTTGAACGGCGCATCCATATTGATCCCGCCGCCGATATTCACGGTCACAATCGTGGTCCCCTTTGCCAACACCGCTCCGGCGTCCGCTCCCCACGCGGGAGTCACGGCAAGCGCTATCGCCACCGCACACCACCAAACGGTCGCGCGTCGCAACGGTCACTTACTCCCTGCCGGGGTGAATCACCACCTTCATCGCACGTCCCTCTGACATCAACTTGAGCGCGTCAGGAACATCTCTCACGTCCATCTCGTGACTGATGAGCGGGTCGGGAATCACCGCTCCCGACTCCAGAAGACCAAGCGCGCGCTGAATCATCTCCGGGGTGTGATGGAAGCTCCCAAGCAAGCTGAGCGCCTCGTAGTGCACTCTGCGGGTGTCGAGCGTAATGCTGGTTCCCGGCGCGCACCCGCCAAAGAATACCACAGTCCCCCCCTTCCCCACGGCATGGATTGTTTGCTCCCAGACGCGGGGCTGGCCCGTGGCGTCGATCGCGACATCAACCCCGTGGCCATCCGTGAGATCTCTGAGGGTTCGGACCGCGCCGGGAACCTCCAGAGCATCCACGCACTCCGCCCACCCGAGCGCGCGCACTCGATCAAGACGCCATCCGGACTTCCCGACCACAATCACGCGGGCTTTGCGGTGAAGAGCCAGCAGCGCGAGCAGCGCGCCGAGAGGCCCGTGGCCGAACACCGCGACACTCTCCCCGGCCTCGATCTGGGCCCGCTCCACCGCGAGAAGGCTGCAGGCCAGCGGCTCGGCAAACGCCGCGCGGGCCGCGGGGAGGTCCTGACTGATCCGAGCGAGATTTCGCTGGACGACTCGGGCCGGGATCAGAAGATATTCGCCGAACGCCCCGTTGAAGAATAGCAGGTCATCGCAGAGGTTGTGGTGTCCCTGCATACACGACCGACAGAGCGCGCAGGGAGCCGAGTTGGCGGGCACGACGCGGTCACCCACGCGAAATCCTGCCACGCCCCGGCCGATCTCCACGACCCGGCCTGCGCACTCGTGGCCGAACACGGTCGGGACCACGGGGATCATCACCGGATGGCCGCGGCGGAAGGTCTTGACGTCGGTGCCGCACGTCAACGCCGCTTCAACTTTGATCACCAGCTCCCCAGCCCCGGGCCTGGGAATCGGAAGCTCCTCGTAGCGGAGATCACCGGGGCCGTGAAAGACGATCGCCTTCACGCCAGCTCTCCGGTAATGAACACCTTCATGGCCTGATGCGAGCGCGTCAACGAGACCGCCTCACCCAGGCGCGAGAGCGGGAGCCGATGCGTCATCAGCGTGTTCACCGCGACGTCCCCGTGGCAGATCAGCTCGAAGGCCTCGCCGAGCTCGGCAGGAGACGAGGAGTACGTGGCCGTCAACATGAGCTCGCGATGGTAGAGCTGATCAACCGGGACCGGGATCGCTCCCTCTCCGCCCGCGAAGAGATGAAGCTGTCCCCCATCGCGCACCATGCGCGCGCCCCACTGGAGCGCCGCTCCGCCGCCAGCGGTCACCATCACGCAATCGACACCACGACCGTGGGTGAGGTCATTGACGACCTCCGGCGCGCGCTCCGTGCTCTCGGGGACGATCGCATGGAAGTCGCGCCCCATCGCCTGGCGCGCCGGAATCGTCTCGGCGGCCAGCACCAGGCAGCCGAGGCGGCGGACCAACTGGACGAACATGAGGCCGATCGATCCGAGCCCCACCACGAGCACCGAGTCGCCGGCGGCGAGCTGGCTTCGCTTCACGGCGCGGAGACAGCATGCCAACGGCTCGGTGAACGAGGCCTCCTCGTCAGAGATGCGCTCGTCCGGGATTAGGAACGTCGCGTGGCGAACATTTGGGGCAGGAACCCGGATATACTCCGCGAAGCCTCCGGGATCAAGGTTCTGCTCCTTGAACTGACGGCACATGGAAGGGCTGCCTCGCCGGCAGTAGTGGCAGGTGAAGCAGGGGACGTGGTGAGCCGCGACCACGCGATCCGCCACGCGGAATGCCTCAACGCTCTTGCCCACCTCGACGACCTCACCGACCACTTCGTGGCCAAACACCGCGGGAGGCGCGACGCTCTCTCGAACGATCTTCGCGATGTCAGAGCCGCAGAGCCCGCACCCCTTGAGCCTGAGCAGTAGCTCACCCGGGCCAATGACCGGCGTGGGCCACTCTCGCAGCTCGGCGCTTCCGCGCCCCGCTGAGACCGCCGCTCTCATACGAATCGCGCCTTCATCCAGCAGCGTAGGGCGATCAGCAGCTTGCGGCCGGCGTGAATCCTGATCCGACGATCGAAGACGCGGAACTCGCTCGCTTCGAGCGCGCGAAAGAGCGCGTAGTAAATCTGCCCCATACTCTCCGCGGCCACAAGTCGCTTGGCCTCTTGCTTCGGATAGGCTGCCCGGGCGCCCTGGTAGAAGCCGCGGGCCCGTTCGGCCTGGAAGTGCATCAGCTCCACGAACGCTGGCGTGTAGCGACCCGCCAAGAGATCCGCCTCCGGATAGGCGAAGCGCTTCAGCTCCACCAGCGGGAGGTAGACGCGACCTCGCTCGGCGTCAGGCTTGAGGTCCCGCATGATGTTCGTGAGCTGAAGAGCGACCCCCAGCTTGACCGCATAGTCGCGAGCCGATGGCGCGGCGCACCCGAAGACCTCGATGCAGCAGAGCCCCACGGCGGAGGCCACGCGATAGCAGTACTCATACAGCTCGTCGAACGTCTCGTAACGGTTCCGGTCCAGGTCCATCTCAACCCCGTCGATGATCGCCTCCAGGTGCTGGCGGGAGATCGAAAAGCGCCTCACGACCTGGGCCAACTGTTCGCCCAGCTGCCCGTCCGGAGCGCCATGGTAGCAACGCGCCAGCTCCTGACGCCAGCGCGCGAGCAACTGTCGCTGCGCCGTCACATCGCTGCCAAGGTCAACGATGTCGTCCACAGTCCGGCAGAACGCGTAGATGGTGTAGATCGCCTCGCGCTGGTCCCGGGGCAGGAAACGGAACGCGTAGTAGAAATTCGACCGGCTTCGCTTGGTCAAGGCCGCGGCAAGCTTTGAGGTATCCATGGTCGGCCACCGGTTCTGTTGCGGCAAACGGCGTGCCGCGATTATGGCACTCCAGTTTTTAGGGGTCAAGAAAATGTACTAGCCCCGTGCCGACAAACTTCGCAGCTTCGGGGTTCGGGGCTCGGGGTCCGGGGTTCGTAAAACAATGACTATGGCGGACGGGTGCTCAAGCCCGGGGACCGGACCCGGAATGCGGGTTGATGGGAACGTGCAGAGGTTGAGCGAACAAGCATGGTACCGGAATGTTGAAAAGCACCCTGTCAGGTCAGGCTGTTCAAAAAGGTCCAGATGCAAGG
>DATEAO010000007.1:0-3546 GCA_035288345.1 Candidatus Methylomirabilota bacterium
GAGTGGGGGCGCTCCAGCTTGCAACGGCTCTACGCGGTTGGCGAGACCGCTTGCACGGGAGTGCACGGGGCCAATCGGCTGGCCAGCGCCTCGCTGCTCGAATGCCTGGTCTGGGGCACGCGCGCAGGCCGCCGGGCCGCGGAGGAGATCGCTTCCGGGCGGACCGATGACGTTCCGGAGATCGCGCCGTGGCACTACGAGCGCGAGCCGGCGGACCCGGCCTTGATCGCCCAGGACTGGCTCACCCTCCGTCATACGATGTGGAATTATGTCGGTTTGATCCGATCTTCCAAGCGCCTCGACCGGGCCCACGAAATTCTTCGTGAACTTCATCTCGAAATCGAACGATTCTATAAGAGGGCGGAGATCAGCGATGGGATCATCGGGCTCAGGAACGGTGTGCAGACCGCGCTGGCGCTGCTGCTTGCCGCCACCGAGGCCCGGGAGAGCCGCGGCTGTCATTACCGCACTGATTGAGCGCATCACCGGACGATAGAGACTACTGTGGCAAACGAGCGACGATACCAGCTTCAATCGGAAGAGGCCAACCGCCAGATCGGAGCCCTGCTCAAGTCAGTGGGCGGGGAGGGGAACGGCTATTACTCGCAGATGCTCACCTCCGTGCTCAAGATGGCGGAGGACAGCGCGAGCATCGGCGACCTCAAGATTGCCAACTCAGCGCTCAAGGACCTCCGGTACGCCTTCAAGGTGTTCTCGGCCTATCGAGGGGTCCCAAAGGTCACGATCTTCGGGTCGGCGAGATCCACGCCCGACGATCTCATCTCGGTCCAGGCCCGGACCTTTACCCGGCGTCTGGTGGAATCAGGCTGGATGGTGATCACCGGCGCGGGCCCCGGCGTGATGGGCGCGGCGCAGGAAGGCGCGGGGCGCGAGCAGAGTTTCGGTCTCAACATCAGGCTCCCGTGGGAGCAGGAGGCCAACCCCTGGATCGCGGATGATCCGAAGCTGATCAACTTCAAGTTCTTTTTCATTCGAAAACTTTTTCTGGTGAAAGAAGCCGACGCGATTGCCTTCTTTCCCGGAGGCTTCGGCACCATGGACGAAGTCTTCGAGGTGCTGACATTGGTTCAGACCGGCAAGACGCCGTTGGTTCCGGTGGTGGTCGTCGATGTGCCGGGAGGGGATTATTGGAGGCGGTGGGAACAGATGGTTCGCGAGAACCTCGTTGAGCGGGACCTGATTTCGCCCGAGGACCTTCACCTGTTCCGCGTCACGGACAACGTGGAAGAGGCAGTGCAGGAAGTCGTAGCCTTCTATCGCTGCTATCACTCCATGCGGTTCCTCGGCGATCAGCTCGTGATCCGTCTCAAGCGCGAGATTTCCCCTGACGCGCTTCAGGCCGTGGGGCGCGAGTTCGGCGATATTCTCACCGCGAAATGCGCTCTGGTAAAAGGACCGCTGCAAGGGGAAGGAGAGGAGGAGCCGACCCTCTGGCGCCTCGTGCTCCCCTTCGATCGGATGCACTACGGCCGGCTGCGCCAGCTCATCGACTTCCTCAACACGCAGGGGTAATCAGCCGCCGGCGATCAGCGTTCAGCCCGGATAGGATCGGAATCCTTCTGGAGCCGGGGCTGAGTGCCGAACGCTGACGGCTGGCCGCTCTTTGGACTCAACTGCCGAGAATCTACTTCGTTGACGTCAACGTCACCGGCCGGTTATAGGTATTGTATCTAGAATTCGTATACTTGCCCTCCAGCTTTCCATCGGCGGTCAACGAAAGAACAACTTCCGCACCGGCAGGTGTCGTGAATGTCACTTTTTCTTTCTTCGCCTCCAACCAACTCAGGGGGCCCGGTGAAAAGCCCCCGGTTACGCCTGTTAGATCTCCCTTCAGGGCCCCTTTCTTGTCCTTATAGAAGGAAATGGAAACCGCAGTTCCTCCTTGTGTTCTCCCTTCCCAGGGAGACCCCTCCACCAGCTTCTGGACGAATTCCTCATCCGCCGTGGATTGCGCGTACGAGACAAAAACTACCCCCCCCCAAGCGCGAGGACGAGAGCTATTGAGATGACTGTCTTCATTTTGTCCCTCCTCCTATTGGTTTCGTGACACGCCCGTCCCCGACAACCAGGCTACAGAACTTTACCGAATGCGGATGCCGCGCTCGGAAACAACAAGCAGATGGCCGACCAAGTCGGACCGGAGGAGCGCCGGCAGATGGCGGCGGACAAAAGTCAGGACTGCGCCCCGACCCGAAGTGCGGGGACGGAACAGGATGATGCGTGCGTAGCGTTCCGGGGGTACGCTCGGACGTTCGCAATCCCTTTGTCCATCGTCAGCAAAACCCGGGCTTCGCTCCGCACCTTCTCGATCAATGTCGGATCGGGTGCTCCCGCGAGTCCCTCCTCGCGCGCGGTCTGCGCCTCGTGCCCTGCCGCACGCAGGTCAGCGACAAGTTCGACGGGAAGATTTTCGTCCACTCTGAACTTCACTCGGCACGCAACGGGAGAAGGCTCTCTTCGTGCGCCAGCTCAGCCGCATAGGCGATGGCCGCGTCAATGTGTTCGGGCCTGAGCGACGGGTAGCTCAGAAGAATCTCCTCTCGGCTTGATCCCTCCGCGAGGCTGTCGAGGATATTGGTGACGAAAACGCGAGTTCCCTTGGCACAGAGGTGACCGTGGCAGATCTGCGGGTCGCTGCTCAAGTGTTGTCGCCAATCGATCATGGTTCGCCTCCTCTCCTCGCTGAGTTCCTAGCACGCCCGTTCTCCTCAGTCAAGTCACGAATGGCCGACCCTGGTGGGTCGGCCTTTGGGCGAAGAGGAGAACAGGGACGGGCTGATCGCTGAGGGCTGAATGCTCAGCGCCTACTCCGCCTCCGGGCGCTCTTCCGAGAACTGGCACTGCGTGCAGACCCATGTGCGCCAGACCTTTCGCTCGCGGTCGCGCCTGAGAGTCCAACGGGTCATCGCTGTTCGTCCGCAGCGCGGGCACACCTCGGCTGGAGCGCCTGGCGGGAGGGTTGACGGGAGCCACGGAAGTTTCCGCATCACCGGGACCAGAGAATCATTCTCATCTGCTCACACAGAGAGTACAATAGCCTCAACAGCAACCGCAATGTTACCACTCAGGATCGGCCTGGCCCAGATCAATCCCACCGTCGGCGACATCTCCGGGAACGTGCGGAAGATCCTGGAATGGATTGGCCGGGCGCGAGAGGCAGGATGCGATCTCCTGGCGTTCCCCGAGCTGGTGATCACTGGCTATCCTCCCGAGGACCTTCTCTTCAAGCCGGCGTTCATCGAAGCGAACCGCCGGGCAGTGGATGAGATCACTCGCGCGACAACCGGTCTGTCGGTGATCGTTGGGTTCGCCGACAAGACCGATCAAACCTGGAACGCTGCCGCCGTGCTCCACGACGGGCGCCTCGCCGGGATCTATCATAAACAGCTCCTTCCCAACTACGGGGTCTTTGACGAGAAGCGCTACTTTGCTGCCGGCGCCGAGACCCCGGTATTCGTTCTGGGTGACGCAATGATGGGCGTGACGATCTGCGAGGATATCTGGTTTCCCGGCGGGCCTGCGACG
>DATEAO010000008.1:0-3218 GCA_035288345.1 Candidatus Methylomirabilota bacterium
CTTCCCCCCGAGGCGCTTCCCTTGCCCGGCTGCCGGAATGATCGCGACGACCCGCCGCCCCGAATCGCGTTTCGCCTTGATTGTCCTGATCTCCCCCCGCTTACCGATCTTCGCTGGAGCGAGAATATTCTTCTTCTTTGAGCCGCGTAAAGATCATCCGGCCAGCCGTGGTCTGGAGCACGCTGGTCACAATCACGTCCACGCTCTGACCGAGGTACTTTTTTCCGTGATCCACCACAACCATGGTGCCGTCATCGAGGTACGCAATCCCCTGCCCGGCCTCCTTCCCTTCCTTCAGGACATGCACGTGCATCGTCTCGCCGGTGAGCACGACCGGCTTCAGCGCATTGGTGAGCTCGTTGATATTCAACACCTGGACGCCGGAGAGCTCGGCCACTTTGTTTAGGTTGTAGTCGTTGGTGACCACCTTGGCCCCGAGCACTTTCGCGCACTCGATGAGCTTCCGATCCACCTCACGGACCTGAGGGAAATCCAAGTCGTGAATCTGCACTCTCACCTTGGGGATTCGCTGCATCCGCTGCAGCACGTCCAACCCTCGGCGGCCGCGATTCCGCTTCAACGAGTCCGACGAGTCCGCGATCTGTTGGAGCTCGCGCAGCACGAACTGGGGGACCAGCAGTGTCCCTTCGAGGAAGCCGGTCTCGCAGAGATCCGCAATGCGGCCGTCGATGATGACGGAGGTGTCAAGGAGCTTGAGCGTCTCCCGTCTGGCCAACGTTCTCGGAAAGAGCTTCACCGAGAGCCCTTCGAGCTCATCGGCTTTTGCGATTGCGAGGGCGGCCCCAAGGTAGCCGAAGACGAGCGAGAGGGCGCCCCGCGCAAGCACGCTCGGGAGATCCGGGACCAGGAGCGCGAGACCCGCCCCAAGGAGCTGCCCCAACGAGAGGCCGGCGAGAATGCCCACCATACTCCAGAAGAGATGATCAATCGAAATGCGGCGAAGGGCGAATTCCACCAGCAGAACGAACAGCCCCACGACGCCGCCTCCGGCGCCCAAGATGGGCCAGGGTGTGGAGAACCCCAGGGCCAAGCCGAGCGCGATTCCACCGTAGATCGTCAGGCAGATGAATAAGAGCCGCAACACAATCATCATCGCCGCATCCCTTTTTTTACTCGGAGGGGGGCACGCCCCCCTTCCGAACCTCCCCCAAGCTTGCGCGGGCCAAGCCCGCGCTCGGGGCAGCGAAAAGCGCCGCACCCGCCCCTGAGCTTGCGCCGGCGGAGCCGGCGCTCGAACAACGAACAAGCAGAGCGAAACGCCGTAAGACCCATGAGATAAGGCTTACCCCAGGAGAAGATTGATCGCCTCCTCTACGGTGGCCACCCCATGACAGCTCAATGGAGCAGCCACGCCGTCCGAAAGGTTCTTTGCCGGCACGATCGCCGTCTGAAAGCCGAGCGCAGCCGCTTCGCGAAGACGAACCTCAAACCCAGAGACCGCCCGCACCTCGCCGGTCAGTCCCACCTCGCCCAGGACCACCGCATCCGGGCTCACCGGCTGGTTGGTATAGCTCGACGCGGCGGCGATAATCAGACCGAGATCAGCCGCGGGCTCCGTGATCTTCGCCCCTCCAGCGACATTGATGAAGACATCCTGAGTTTGAAGCGGAAAGCCGGCCCGCTTCTCCAGCACCGCCAGCAGGAGGCAAACCCGGTTGTAATCCGCGCCCAGCACTGTCCGCCGCGGGCTCCCGAAGTTCGCGGGGGCGACCAGCGCTTGAAGCTCCAGAAGGAGCGGCCGGGTTCCTTCGACTCCGGGAATGATCACAGACCCTGTCACCCCCTGAGGGCGCTCGGCCAGGAAGAAGCTTGAGGGGTTCTTGACCTCGAGGAGCCCGCGATCGGTCATCTCGAAGATCCCGATCTCGTTGGTCGACCCGAAGCGATTCTTTACCGCGCGGAGAATCCGGTGCGCGTGATGGCTCTCCCCCTCGAAGTAGAGCACGCTATCCACGAGGTGCTCGAGCACACGCGGACCCGCCAACGCGCCTTCCTTCGTGACGTGCCCGACGAGGAACGTGGCAATCCCTTTCCCTTTGGCCAGCATCATGAGGCGCGCCCCGCACTCCCTGACCTGACTCACGCTCCCCGGCGCTGACTCCAGGTCCGCGAGGTAGACGGTCTGGATCGAATCGATCACGAGCACCCGTGGGGCGAGATGCTCAGCTTGGTGCTCGATGTTCTCCAGTGATGTCTCGGCCAGGAAATAGAGCCCCGCTGCCCGAACGCCGAGCCGATCCGCCCTCAACTTCACCTGGGCCGCTGACTCCTCACCCGACACATACAGGACAGGCCCGGCCAGATCAGCGAGCGATTGAGATGCTTGAAGGATGAGCGTCGACTTTCCGATCCCGGGATCTCCTCCGATGAGGACCAGAGATCCTTTAACCACGCCACCACCGAGCACCCGGTCCAGCTCTGAGATTCCGGTTGGGAAGCGCTCGCCAGACTCCCCTTCGATGGCTTTCAACTCGACCGGTAACGCCCCGGCGGGTACGGCCCGGCTCCGTCTCTTCTCCCGCGGCTGCCGCTCCTCGACGAAGCTCCCCCACTCGCCACAGTCGGGGCATCGTCCGAGCCACTTTCTGGCGCCATACCCACACGATTGGCAGCGGTACTGGGTCTCTTCTTTCACCGGGCATCCTTTCCAGGGGCCGCAGAATCCTTTCCCTTGTCAATCGTGAACCGGATCAGACTCCTGAGGATCACACTCCGCTGGGCCCCTTCGAGCACCGCAGCCAAGTTCTCATAGACCGTGGGATCCTGGATCAGGGCGCCCAGGCTCCCCTTGCCCGACGCAATATCGTCCGTGATGCCCCTGAGATTCTTGATCGCGACCTGAAGGTCCTCGAGCGTTGAGGAGACGCTCTGGCCAGACTCGCCCTGGATCAGGCTCCCGAGCAGGCCCTGACCCTTGGTCAACCGCTCTGAAACCTCACGGAGATTTCTCGCCAGCAGTTGTAGATCGCGCGCGACCGATTTGTACTCGGGGTCGAAGAGGAGCGTCTGCAGAAGCCCGTCGCTGGTCTTCACCTCGCGGGTAAGCGCGGAGAGGTCTTCCATCGCTTGGAGGAACTGTCTTGCCGCGCGCCCGCTCTGCTCACTCATCAGGACCGCGACCGCGCTCTCTCCTCGCTCGGTGTCCGCCAGGAGCCGGCGCGTGACTTCCAGGACTTCATTGAGGCGGCGAAGCGCGA
>DATEAO010000009.1:0-6963 GCA_035288345.1 Candidatus Methylomirabilota bacterium
ACCTGCTTGCAGGAGCACCGGCCTTGGATGTCGCGCTCGCAGTCCAGATGCTCCAGCAAGGAGTCATCCCTGGAATGACATCTGATATCGGTCCCGACCCAGCCTCAAGTCTCCGTTTTGTGATCGGGCAGCCCGTCCGACAATCATTGAGGCACATCCTGGTCAACGCTCATGGCTTCTCCGGGCAGTGCGTCTCCATGGTGCTCACCAACGAAAGTGAAGGGTGAAATGCTCCGGGTTCCCGAGCTTCGCTTCACTCTTCACGCTTCACGCTAATGCGATTCCTGTTTTACGACCGGGTGACGAGGCTCGAAAAGGGAAAGCGCATCCTGGGGGTGAAGTCCATCTCTTCTTCCGAAGCCTTCTTCGAGAAGCACTTCACCAACGTCGCGCTGGTCCCCGGCACGCTCCTGATCGAGGCGATGGCCCAGCTCCTCGGCTGGCTGATCGCTTATTCCCACGACTTCCAGCGTGTCGCGATCATGAGCCTGATCGGTGGCGTCCGTATTCCGTCCCGGCTCAAGCCCGGTATCACCCTCG
This sequence comes from Candidatus Methylomirabilota bacterium, assembly GCA_035288345.1. GTDB lineage: Bacteria > Methylomirabilota > Methylomirabilia > Rokubacteriales > DATEAO01 > DATEAO01. The sequence continues at coordinate 541 of DATEAO010000009.1, forward strand.
ACATCGAGGGCACACTCGTCACCAATACCGAGCGCGATTCACTGGGCACGGCCACAGTTTCGCTGGGCGGCGACCCCATCGCTCAGGTGGAGCGCTTGATCTTTCGCCACTTCCAGGCGCCAGCTCCGGAACCACTCCTCAAGCGCTTTCTCTACTACGGCGGGATCGAGGACCTCGCCCGCCTCGAGAGTGAGAGATGAGTCGGCGAAGACGCGTCGTGGTAACCGGACTGGGAATGGTAACGCCACTCGGGATCCGGGTCGAGGAAACCTGGGAAGGTCTGCTTTCGGGCGCTTCGGCCATCGAGCCGATCCATCTCTTCAACGCTGAGGGGCTTCCGGTGAGTGGGGCGGGACAACTCTCCGACAGGCACTGGAATGAGATCCGCGCGCGGTTCGCCCACGAGGCCCGCGCCGAGGGGGAGCGCCGCACGCTCTTCGCGCTCGCCGCGGCCGAGTCAGCGTTGGAGGATTCAAAGCTCTTCCAGCCTCCGCCGAATCCCTGGCGCGCAGGCCTCTCGCTGGCAGCCGGTGTCGGGCTGTGCCGTCTCGAAGACATCGCGCGATGGACAGACAGGGACGGCGCATTTGATCTTCACGCGTTCGCTCGCGAGCTGGACCGTGTGCGGCCGGAGTCGCCAATCAGAAACCCGGCGGATCGCCCCAACCGGCTCATCGCGCAGCGCTTTCTGCTTCGTGGCCCCAATCTCACGATCACCGCAGCGTGCGCTGCCGCGACTCAGGCGATCGGTCTCGCGTTTCAGCGGATCCGTCGAGGAGCCGCCGATGTGATGCTGGCTGGAGGAGCGGACTCCATGGTGAGTGAGATGGGGATCGTTTCGTTCCTCCTGCTTGGGGCCGCCTCTACCGCGTCAAAGCCTCCAAGCGAGCTCTGCCGTCCCTTTGATCGGGCGCGCGGTGGCCTGGTGGTCGGCGAGGGCGCCGGCGTGGTGGTGTTGGAGGAAGAATCCCACGCGCGAAGACGAGGGGCCCGGATCTACGCTGAGGTGGCCGGCTACGGCTCCTCGATTGACGCGTTTCGAGTCACGGCGCCTCACCCTCAAGGACGCGGGGCGATTCGGGCGATGCAGGCCGCGCTTCGGGACGCGGAAATGGCGCCGAGCGAGATCGATTACATCAATGCCCACGGCACTGGCACAAAGCTCAACGATCCAATAGAGACCGCGGCGATCAAAGCCGTGTTCGGAGAGCGCGCGCGCCGAGTCCCGATCAGCTCCACCAAGTCGATGATCGGGCACCTCATGGCCGCGGCCGGCGGGCCTGAGTTCATCGTCACCGTGCTCTCGGTGGAGCGCGATCAGGTCCACCCCACGCGAAACCTGACGGCCCCTGACCCGAAGTGCGACCTCGACTACGTGCCCCACGCGCGGAGGCTTTCAGTCAGAGCCGCGCTCTCAAACTCGTTCGGCTTTGGCGGCCAGAACGCCTCGATCACCGTCAAAAAATACCGTGAAGCGTGAAGGGTGAAGAGTGAAGCGTAAAAAGGGAATGCCATGAAAGTTGATCTCAACGGGAAGGTGGCGTGCGTCACCGGTGGCGCGCGAGGGATCGGGGCCGCGTGTTGTCTCGCGCTGGCCCAACAGGGCGCTGCGGTCATCATCAACTACCACCACTCCAAAGAGGCCGCGGAACGATTGGAGGAAGAGATCAGGAAGGCGAATGGACAAGCAAGGAGCTTCCAAGCGGATATCTCCAAGCCGGACCAGGTTGACGCGCTCTTCCAGTTCATCAAGCAGGAGCACAAGCGGCTCGACATCCTCGTAAATAACGCCGGGATCATCCGTGATAAACTCCTTCTGTCCATGAAGCTCGAGGATTGGCAGGTCGTCCAGGAGACGAATGTCACCGGCACGTTTCTCTGCACGCAGCGCGCGGTCGAGATGATGCTGAGGCAGCACGGCGGCAAGGTGATCACCATCGCCTCGGTGAGCGCGATCACCGGCGGGCGCGGGCAGACGAACTACGCCGCGTCGAAGGGCGCGGTGGTGGCGTTCACCCGAGCGAGCGCGGTCGAGATGGGCCGGAAAGGGATCATCTTCAACGCGGTCCTTCCCGGGATCATCGAGACGGACATGAGCAAAACGGTGCGAGAACGGGCCGCCGACCCGATGCTGGAGCAGATCCCGGTCCGCCGGTTCGGCCAGCCGTCCGAGGTCGCCAGCCTCGTGGCGTTCCTGGCCTCAGACGAATCGAACTATATCGTTGGCCAGGCCATCGCCATCGACGGAGGACTCTCTATCGCGTGAAGAGTGAAGCGTGAAGCGTTCGAGAAAACCATTCACGCGCGTCACGAGTCCGGCGGGGATTGATGCAGATGAAAGTTCTTCAGGGAGTAGATCTCGTCGCGCTCGCTAGGTTTCAGGAAGTGCTCTCCCGTCACCCGGCGCTCGCTCGCGATCTCTTCACGGAGCGCGAGCGAACTTACTGCGAGTCTCAGAAGAGCCCAGCCATCCACTTCGCCGGACGGTTTGCAGCCAAGGAGGCGGCCTTGAAGGCGCTGGGGATCGGGGTCACCACCGGGATCGATCGCGCTTTTCGGGAGGTCGAGGTCACTCGCGCCGAATCGGGGAAGCCGATCCTTGCCCTGCACGGGTGGCTCGGCACGCTGGGTGAGCGGCTTCGAGTCCACGAGGCCACGGTCTCGATCAGTCACTCGGGCGAGTACGTCATCGCGATGGTCATTCTGCTCTGCGGAGCGGAGAGCAATTCGTGAGATATTATTTGGTCGATCTGATCAAAGAGTGGGAAGCGGAGAAGCGGATCACCGGCGTCAAGAACGTCGCGATGACCGAAGATTTCCTCGAGTATCACTTCCCCAAATACCCGACCATGCCCGGTGTGCTCCTCCTGGAGTCGATGGCGCAGCTCGCGGGCTGGCTGGAAGCGGTCAGCTCAGGGTTCAGCCGGTGGGTCCTGATCGAGCGCGTGCACCAGTGCAAGTTCTACGGGTTTGCGAGACCCGGCGATCAAGTAGAGATCACCATCGAGGTCGTGCGGAGCGAGGGCTCCGGCCAGAAGGTCTATCAGGGGGTGGGGAGCGTGGGGGGCCAGCGCCGGATCGTGGCGGAATTCGACGGCAAAGTCGTGCCGCTCGCAGAGCTCGAGCGCCCCGAAGATCAGAGCGCGCTCTTTCAAATTCTCAGCCGGGGGGCCCCCGGCTCCTTATCGGCTGAGGGAGCCGCGTTCGGATCATGAGCGACAGACGTGTGGCAATCACCGGAATGGGGATCGTCTCCTCGCTCGGGACAACGCTCGATGCCCACTGGCAGGCGTTCCTCAAAAAGTCCACGGGAATCCGTCAGGTCCGTGGTGAGCCGAATCCGCTCCCGCTCCGATACGCCGGGACCGTGGAGCAGTACGCGCTGCCATCCGGCACTCCCGAGGCTGTGCTGAAGCAAGAGCGCTTCATGAGCCCGAGCTCGCGTTTGGCGCTCGGCGCTGTCGGGAATGCCGTGGCCCAGTCCGGGCTGGATCTTCTCCAGATTCGCCCCGAGCGGAAAGCGCTCTACATAGGCACCGGGGATTACAGCAAGGTGGGGTTGCCGGATTACTACCCCGCGCTTCGGGAGGCGGGAGTGGCCGAGCGCCAGCCGATCGACTGCGAGACCCTCAACCAGGCCACCCTGCACACGGTGAACCCCTTCGTCCTGCTCGAGTGGCTCACCAACAACCTCGTCGCCTTCGTCTCGCTCCTCTACAAAGCGCAGGGACCGAACACGACGCTCTCGAGTCAGTCGCCGTGCGGCGCTCAAGCGCTCGAGCTCGCCACACGGAGACTCCTGCGGGGCGACGCCGACGTGGCGATCGTGGTGGGCAATTGCGCCTGGACGAATCCAATCCCGCTCTTCGAGATCGACACCCTGGGCCTCCTCTCTCATTGCCACGATGGACCGAGCTCGTTCCGCCCGTTCGACCGCCGCCGCGACGGCTTCATCGCCGGTGAGGGCGCGGCCGCGCTGATTCTAGAGACACTGGAGTTCGCTCGTGAGCGCAAGGCAAACCTGCTCGGGACGATCTGCGGGTTCGGCAGCTTCACCCAGGTGGGCGCGACGGGCGGATTCGGGCTACCTGTCGAATCATGTGTGAAGGCCATCGCAGCCGCGCTCCGCGAGGCGGAGATCGGGCCGAAAGACCTCGCGTTCATCTCACCCCACGGGAACGGCACGCGAAAAGGTGATCGTTCGGAGCTTGCCGCGATCAACGCGCTCCTCGGGGCGGAGCGCGGATCGGTTCCAGTCTGCGGCATGAAACCGTACACCGGGCACATGGGGGCGGCCAGCGATCTCGCGGAGATCGCCCTTGGTCTCACCGCGCTCGAAAAGGGTTTGGTGCCCGCAACCCTGAACTTCCATCGTGCGGACAAAGGACTTGAGGAGATCGACGTGATGGCTGATCACCGACCCACCACCGGGCGATACTTGCTCTCGATGAGCCAAGGATTTGGGGGCCAGTCAGTGGCGGTCGTCGTCTCGCTCTAGGCAGGCTGTTGAAAAAGGCCCATCTGCGGCGTTGGCTCGGTTGTGCCTCCCTGCGACGTACAACCGCGTACGCCTCAGTCGCCCCAACCTTCGCCGCCTTGCATCTGGACCTTTTTGATCAGCCTGCAGCCAGCGGGCGCTTTTCAGCGCCTGCTGGGCCGGGGTTCGGGGATCGGGGCCCAGGCCAATAGGGAAACCAAAAATGAACCACCGGAGCACAGACACTCGATTGCACTCGACTGAACCTGGTTGCGCAGCGGTGGCTCGCGCATGCTCTGGCACCGCGGCGTGATTCCGGATTGGCAATCGTGACCGCTTCTCCGAGGCGAAACGCCGAAAAGAGGAAGAAGAGCCGGCTTCGGCAACTGCTCGAGTACGCGGGGGTCTGGCTCGCGATCTTCTTCGTCAGGCTCGTGCCGTTTCGGGCCAGCATGGCGGTCTGCCGGTTCGCCGGTGACACGTTCTTCTTCCTCGCCAGATCGCGCAGGACCACGGCGATCGACAACCTCCTGATGGCGTACGGACCCGAGAAGAGCCCGGCTGAGATCCGCGAGATCGCCAAGCGAAGCATTCGATCGTTCTTCATGACTTGCTTCGAGATGATATGGATCACCGGCCAGCGACCCGGCGAGAAGCCGGAGATCCGAATGGACGAGTTCGAGCTGGGCCGACAACTGATCCGCGAGATCTACGACAAAGCGGGCGGGATCATCTTCGTGACCCCACATCTCGGGAACTGGGAGATCTTTCTTCACCTCGCGCGCCTGGCCGAGATCCCCCTGACGATCGTGGCGCGCCCGATGGACAACCCCTTGCTCGAGCGGCTCGTCACGCGCGGCAGGAGCGCCAGCGGCCAGCGCATCGTGCACAAGAAGAACGCGATGTTCGTCATGGAGGACGCGCTCCGGCAGGGGACCTGCGTGGGAATCTTGGCAGACCAATCCAGTCGTGGGATCGCCGCGAATTTCTTTGGCCGGCCCGCGTTCACCACGGTGATTCCGGCCATGCTCGCCTATAAATACAACCGGCCCATCGTGGTGGTCGCGTGTGTCCGGATGGACGAAGCATTACTCTATCGTGGGATGATGAGCGATCCCCTGTGGCCGGACCTCACGCAAGAGGAAGGAGCGGAAGTGCAGCGCCTCACCGAAGCAATGAACCACTGGATGGAGACATTCATTCGGGCTCACCCCGACCAGTGGCTCTGGATGCACAACCGCTGGAAGCGCGTAAGCCGCTCCCTCTCCATCTCCCAGTAGCGACAGCTAGCAGTGTTCAGGTCCTGAGGTGTTTCGGTGCTCCTCATGGAACTGGACGATGATCGACAAGGCGTATTCAGCTTCTCACCCGAAGTGGCGGCGAGTTTCGGGGCGCGCCGCGAGGCTCATATCTCCCAGGGTGTGGAGGATCCAGTGATTCTCGACCCGGCTGCACAATCGATCAAGCTCAATCTGTTTCAGCAAGTCATGGCGCTATGGGAGGAGGCTGGCCCATACAACGCGGCCTGTCTCTTCCAGCTACGCGGGCAGGCGAATTTCGCGGCTTTGCAGGACGCCATTCGGGAGTCCTGTCAACAGGCTGGCTTGGGAAAGCTGGCGCTGAATCCTAAGGGGCAAAGTTGCCGCTATGACCCTGCGGAGACCATCCGGCTCGACCAGATCGAGAGCGGCAATCGCGCCAGGGAAACTCTTTGCGAGATTCTTACCGAACAGATGAACATGCCCTTTCCCCACCAGCCGCACCATCCCATCCGATGGGCGGTCCTCAATGACCCGCATACGGACAGCCATTTTCTTGTCACCGTATGGCGTCATATCGCCGCTGATGCCGTCTCGATTCGCCTTCTTGTGCGCCGCGTCTTGGCGCGCTACTACGGCGCGACACACGCTTTTTCCGAAGCCCCTCTGAGAGCGCATCCGCCGGAC
>DATEAO010000010.1:0-4777 GCA_035288345.1 Candidatus Methylomirabilota bacterium
AGAAGGGCTCCCGGCCCAGCCTGCGGAGATACCGTAGGGCGTTCTGCGTGAGCTCTTCGGACGTCACCGCCTCGTGGCCCTGGACGAGTGATTCGTCGAAAGCGCGGAAGCCTTGATCGAGCCGGTAGCGCCGGCTCGCGAAAACGTGCGTGACGAATGCCATCGTGTCGTAGCCGACTCCCTGCAGCGATTCTGCCAGAGTCGTTAGATCCTCGGGAAGTGGCGTGCGGGCAGCGATGGCGCCGTGCTCGGCCGGGTACAGCGAGGTATGGAGGCTGGCCATGCTGGGCAGCGTCCAGGGTGCAGGAGCTATCGCTCGCTCGAAGAGGAGTCCGGATTCTGCCAGCCGGTCGATGGACGGGGACGAACGGCGCGAGTGTCCGTAGCAACCGAGGTGATCGGCGCGCAGCGTATCGATGGTAACGAGGACGAGGTTGGGCTGTAGTCTGGGCTCTTCGGTGTTCTGCCCACAACTCGCGGCGGAAAGGCCGAAAAAGACGAGACCGATCCATCGCCACCACGCCGCCCATTCGTATTTTTTTCGCCGCACGATGAAACATCAGGATAAGGCCCGAAAGGATGGGAAAGCAAGCTGGGGAGAATGCGCTCACCTGTTAGGACGTGACGTGAAATCGTCGCGGCGTTGGCCGGCGAGCAGTTCCTCGACATGCTCTTCATCCCAGAGGGCCCGCTCCCGTTGCGATTCAAAAATGCTGCGTCGTTCCGGTCCGATGCGCTCCAGCCAGGCGGGGGTCGCGGCTTTATCGCGATTGATCATTTCGGCGATGCGGCCGAAGTGTGCCCAATCGCGAACGATGAGGAGATCGGAAGGAGCCATCCGAGCAAGGGAGAGGATGAGGAGAGCGGTCGCCATCGATGGCCCGGCGACGCGGACCCTCCGAGAAATGAAAGAGAGCGCCCCCGCCGCCGCCAAGCCACACGCCACCGCGGGTAGATAACCGAGGCGAATGTAGTCGGGATAGCGGATATTGAAGAGGGGCAGCACGGTGACCAGTAGCCAGATCGTTGCGAAGAGAAACAGCCTTTTTTCCCGGCGATGTCCCCAGGCGAGGATCGTGAAGCCCGTTAGCAGGAAGAGGGCGCTACCTCCGTAGAGGTAGGCCACCGACTCGCCGGCCAGGAACTCGAAGTCATAGGAAGGGTAGTACCTGGGCCAGAGCGCCAGAGCGAGGAGCCGCAGCAGGGAGTGCCAGAGCTGAGCCGCCGAGGCTTCTGCGGCAACCGTCGTAATGTTGACCCCACCCAGCTTCTCGTGGAAAAGAACCACCCAGCCGGTGGCGTACAATGCGCTGACCGCGACGAGCAACGACATCATCCTCAGGGTTCTGCGGTTCAAGCGATTGCGGCAGGCCGCGTAGCCGAGCGCCACCGCGGGAAAGGTAATGGCTACCTCCTTGGAAGCTAAGGCTCCCGCGTAGGCCAGACCGATACGGCCGAACCCCGCTTCCTTGGGCCTTCGCAAGTAGCTGGCGACTGCCAATAGAGTCAACAGGAAGAAGGTCGTGCAGAGAACGTCCGTACGCTCGCTGATCCAGGCTAGACCGGTGGCGGCCATGGGGTGGAGGGCGAAGAACGTGGCTCCAGCCAGCGCCCATCTCGGTCGCACCCAAAAAGACAAGAAGTGTGCAACGAGGTAGGTGTTCAAGACATGCAGGAGAATGTTCGTTAAATGAAAGCCGGCGGGACGTAGGCCGTAGATGAGGTAGTCGATCTGAAAGAGCGTCACGATGAGGGGGCGGTAGTAGTCGTTGCCCACGCCGGTCCAGTTCCAGGTGCCATAGAAGGTGAAGAGCCACTCGCTGAGGTTGATGGGCCGAGCGAAATCGAAGTCGTCCCAGAAGAATCCATTCCGCAGGGCCGGTGCGTAGACCACAAAGATGCACGCCGCCAGAGTCAGGAGAGCCGCCCAGCGGCGGAGGGGGCACTTCCCGGCCGATAGGCGGGAGCGCAGCAAGACGGGACCGAGCAGCAGACCGAGAACGAGAACACGCAAGAAAGGAACACTGCCGGCAGGAAGAGAGTCGAGAAGGTAAGGTCGAGCCGTGGCGAGACCGATCCATACCACGGCGATGGTTGCGGCGACCGACCAGCAGAAGCGGATCCTGGTGAGGAAACCCATCATCCCGAGCAGAGCCCAAGCGACCGCTGCCACACTAGTGGAGAGTGCGACCCAAAGCCAACGACGGGTAGGCACTTCGAGGCGTACCGCTCGCAGTTGCAGACCCAGAACCCGCCGGTCATCCGAGCCGGGAACCGCCTCTGAGGGTTGAAAAGGCTGGACATCCAGCAGCAAGTCGAGGTGATGGCGCTCATCCGGCCCGGTCCCGATGCGTACCACTTCCCAATCCCCCGCCATCTGGCGTCGCCAGATCTCCTGTTCGTCGGTCTCCGCGACCAAGGAAGGGGGAGGCTGCTGGGGAGGGCGCCAACCTCTCGCATCGAGCTCCAGATGGACGCCCGCAGAGCGATCGAGTCCCCGAAAGTGGATGACGGCTCGTGGGCGACTCCATCGGAAGGAGCCGGACGCGTCCGGTTCGGGGGGATAGAAACCTTCGTGGCCCCAGGCATCGGCGGGATCGAGGCGGATGACGGGACTCCCTGCCAGCACGCCGGCTACCACCGCCAGCAGAAAGAGAACGAGGGCAGGAAAGGAAAAGCCAGCCCGAACGAGTCGTGGCAAGCTCGGCATTTTCGGCGGCGTTCCGTTCAGTCGAAGTCCGAGGAACCGAGCTCGTCCAGGCGTGAGGAGAGGTCGGGGATGGCGGCGAGACGTTCGCGGATCAGGCGGGCGATGAACTCGTTCCCCTTCACCGAGTAGTGCCCGGCGGCGAACCCATGAGTCGCCGATTCATCCGTGATGAACAGCGAGCCCAACTCACCGGGCGGCAGCTCCCGGATGTCCCGAATCAGATCGAGAAACACAATCTGCCGTCGATTCAGCTCTCGTCCAAGAAAGCGCCTGAGATTCAGGGACTCGTCCGACGCGTAGTCGATCTGGGTGGGCAGGAATACGATCACCAGCCGGCTTTCCTGGGATCGATTGAGAGCCTCAAGCTCCTCGATGACCTTCATCATCACCTCGCGCGTTGCGGCCGCGCTCGGGAGCTGCGGGTCGCCAGCCGCCGGCAGAAAGGAGCGCAGGAGCTGCACCGTCCTCAAGCGATTGAGGATCTGGATGTTTCGGGCGATCCAGGGGGCGTAAAACGCCTGCCGCGGAACGGGAACGTTCTCGACCACCAGTTCGCCGTCCCGTAACTCGAGAAAGGGTTTGCCGTAGCCGTGAAAAGAGCGATATCGCATCCGCCAGAAGTCCGCGGTGATGAAGGCGAACAAATGGACGTCGTGTTGGAGGCGGGTCCCGTCGCGTTTGTACCACAGGTAAGCCTGATCGATCCCATAACCCCCTTGCCCGGCATTCACCGTTTCCAGTCGCTCGTCCAAACGGGTCAAGATGTGACACCAGGTGTCATCGTTGTCGACGCCGTATCCCAGCGTAAAGGAGTCGCCGGAACAGATGATGCGCAGCTTCCCTGGCGGGGGCGATACGTTGTAGTCGTGGTCGGCGCGAAACCCCTGCGCGTTGGTTCGCAGTGAACGCCCCTCGCCGTACAAATTGTTGATGGCGGCGTTCTCGACGTTCACCCAGCCCAGCAGCTCGTCGTAGCGCGTGTGTACTCTTTCGGCCACCGCGGCACGGGATGTGCGCGCGATGTCCCGTAGGAAGAGAAACCAGCTGGAGATCCCTTCCAGAAGAACCAGCCCCAAGAGAATCAGGATCGCCGCCAGTGCCAGGTTCCGGGCGGCGCCCACCATGCGGGCTCCCAGGAGTCGCTGAGAGGCTCGCATCGGCTTGCCGGGCACTCCTCTCACGCTCACTGCTTTCTGCGGCACGTTCTGGCGGATCATGTTACCACCGGGCAACCCGCCAAGGTATCCGGGGCCACGGTGAGGCGCTTCTGTTGACGTCGGTGGGAGCGGGACTCATAATCCTTCGCTGATTGCGCTATCCTCGCTGCCATTGGCATGACTTCTAGCCCGGAATCTCGATCTCACCACACGACACGCGGCCAGCTCCTGGTCGCACTCTTGGTGGCGGTCGCCTGGTTGACGGTGACCCTCCTTCCCCTTCCCGGAGTGGTGAGCGTGGACGAAGCGCCGGGGCTCGACGCACACATCTACGTCGCCATGGCCGAGGCTCCAACCGTATTCACCATGCCACCCTACGCGTATCGGCCGGGAGTACCTTGGCTGGCGCATCTCCTTCCTTTCTCTCTCGAGATCAATTTTTTCCTCCTGACTTGCATCGGTCTCCTAGCCACTTTGACGCTTGCCTACGTTCTCTTCAGACAGTTGGGATACAGTCATGGCTTGGCGCTTCTCGGGCTGAGTTTCGTAGCGGCAGCCCCCGAGGTGACGGTCCTCTTGAGGAATCCCTTCTTGGTGGACCCCCTGGCGCTCGCTCTGATGACCGCGGTGCTCATCGCCATCGAACGGAGCGAATCGGCGGGTCCCACTGCTTTGCTCCTTCTTCTGGCGAGTCTCTTCAAGGAGACCGCCTTCTTCGTGATCCCGGTTCTATATCTACGGCTCGCCGGCACCCGGCTGGTCGATTCCCGGGCCGCATGGCGCGTGCTCCTCATCAGCTCGCCGGCGGTCGCGGCAGCGCTTCTGATGAGGTTTGCCTGGGGTGGGGTGTTCGACGCCTTTCCCTACCTCAGCCCGTGGGCAGGCCAGCGCCAACCGTGGTTCGGCAACA
>DATEAO010000011.1:0-4320 GCA_035288345.1 Candidatus Methylomirabilota bacterium
CGGAGAAGCGGAAAGAGGAGATACCCCAGCGCGCTCCGCGGCGGGAGCCCTTTCGGGATCGTGACGAGCGGAATGCCGCGATGCTCGGCCTCCTGGGCCAGGGTCCCTCCGCTGGTGATGGCCGCGAGCGTCGCGTTGCGCTCCACTGCCTGCTGAAAGACACTCAGTGTCTCTTCGGTCTGTCCCGAGTAGCTCACCGCCACCACGAGGGACTCTGCGCCGACCCACGCCGGGCAGTCGTAGCCCCTGACCACGTGGAAAGGCAGAGTCACCGACTGAGCGAGCACCGAACTGATCAGATCGCCGCTGATCGCCGATCCTCCCATACCCGCCACCACCACTGCCCGGATCGACCGGGGGAACGAAGCCAGCCGCGCAGCCAGGGCGAATCCCTCCCGGCACTGAGCAGGGAACTGTTCAAGAAGACGGCCGAGCCCTTGAGGGTCGAAGCGAGCGATCTGATCAGGATGGTCGAGCATGTTGATTCCAGCACGGGCGCCCGGGCTGTCCCCCGCCCGTGCTCGCGTGTATTCAGAGCCTAGAGATCAGCATAAGGCGCAAGTCGTCCGGCAGGCCTGTTCGCCGACCACTGCGCGTTTCGATTCAGACTTTGTTTTTTGACTGTCCCACTCGCGCCGTACTGAGGCGTGCCCCCTCCGAATCCAACGAAGAGATGCGAAGCTTATCGGCACGGCGCTAGCCGATCTCTCGGACTTCGAAACGAATCATCGCTTCCCATTCACCCCCCGGCTCCATGACAATCGGCCAGGCGAAGAGGAGCGCTGTCCCCTGGTACAGGCGCTCGTACCCGGCCTCTGAAAGAGAAACGGTCTCGACCGGCTCCCAGGAAAACCCCGCGCGGGGCTCGCAGCGAAACCATGCCGCAACTCCCGCCCATTCGTCGATGGCGCCAACCTCTGAAAGCCTTTCCTGAGATCCTCGACTGCCCAACGATGGTTGCCCCCGAAGTGTGAGGTACCGGCCGGGCGCGTCGCCGGCGGTCAGGGAAAGATTCCACTGGCACGCCCACCGAGCGTCGAGTTGGGATTGGCCGCGCCAGGCCAGTCGATAGCGCACTTTCAATTCCGCCTTCGTTTCATCGACTTGGACGCGCTTTTCAAGTCGAATCGGCCACGCCGCGGTCTCACTGAATACACACCTCACGTCGAGACCCTCAGGGTCTTTCTCCATTTCAACGGTCGCGTGGCGATCCGGGAAGACAAGCAGCGCTGTCGTCCATGGAGCGCGCGTTGAGGCGGGTTCGCGCGCTGGGAGAAGATATTCCTGGAGCGCCCCGCGACGAAACGGATCGTATTCAAGATGCGCGTAAAGGCCGGGCTCCTTGGCTGTCTGCTGATCGTGGATCGTCCTCACGTCTTCACGTTCTCCGTTTGTCGCACCCGCCTTGAGCGCCTGATGGTACAGTTCAGGACGCCGGGTCAAGACGTCGGCCAGGTCCAGTGGTTTTGAACGGTAGCCGATCTCCGTGAGGCATCCTCCAGCCGCAGGACGAAAGAGGAGCGTCAAGGTTCGATTCGCCACCAACAGTTCCTCGTGCCCGTCACCGTCGAGATCGCCAGTTGTCCATGCAAGCGACTGCTCGTCCTCTGCCTGGCGGAGTTGCTCCTCTGCCAGGAGCAGAGCGCTTTTGACCGCGCGCCTGAGATGAGGGAGATAGAGCCCACCGAACACGCCGTGCCAGTAGGCGTCATTCCCCTGCGCTTGCCAGAGCGCGTCCCGAGCAGCCAAGAGCTCCCGAGAATTCGGGCGCCCCGCAAGCCCGGAGTGGATGTTCTTGCTGAGCCGCAGGGTCTTGCGGTACGCATCATTCGCTTCGGGGTATTTGACCAGAAAATTCCGCCAAAAGCCTCCGCGGAGCCAGCGGACAAGCTGCTCTCCTCGTGGAAGCTCGCTCAGGACAAGCTTGGCATCCTCGAGCGCCTGCCCCGCCGACGATGGCAGCGCCCACTCCCCCATTTCCCGGTACGAAGCCGTCGGCAGGTAGACGCGGCCTGTGGCCGTGTGTGTGGCGAGGTAGTCCGAAAACGTAGCAGTCCGGATCCCCTCGGCTTTTTGCAGCCCCTCAAGGACTCGCCTGAGCCATCCGTCCTGATAACAGAGGCGGTCTGTCCCCGGCCACACCCCGAACTTTTCCCCGTCATCCACGCACGTCACGGCGCCTTTGCGCGATCCCAGAAACGTCAGAAGCTCGTCTGGTGGCCTGAACGGGATCAAGTAGCGAACCTTCTGGCTGATCGGAAAAACCGCCAGCTCCACTCCCTCTTCTTCCGTGAGGTAGTAACCGGAAAGCTCGTCCGGCGCGAGCCCTGCCAGCTCGAAATGCGAATCGTCCAGCAGGACGTAGCGAATGCCCGCCTCAGCGATCGGCTTTGTGAGGTGGGGCTCCCAGACCCGCTCAGCCAGCCACATTCCGCGCGGCGGAGTCCCGAAGCGACGCTCCAGGCGCTCGCTGAGCGCCTGGATCTGCCCGATCTTGTCATGATAGGGGAGCATGGAGAGAATCGGCTCGTACAGTCCGCCGCCGAGCAGCTCCACTTGACCGCGATCCACCAGCTCGCCGAGAAGGTCGAGATACGCGGGCCGAGAACTCTCGAGCAAGCTCAGGAGTGTTCCCGACGTGTGAACGGTGAATCGGATGTCGGGAAACTCTCGCATGAGCTGAAGAAACGGAAAGTACGCGCGATCGTGCGCATCGCGGATGACCTCGTCGAAGTTTCCGACCGGTTGGTGATTGTGGATGCCGAAGAGAAAATAGAGTGGGGGGAACGGCTCAGACCGAAGCGGGTCACTCACGATCGACGTCCCGGTGTGTGACGATGGGAGGAACCCCTTGCGCTTCAAAAAACGACCTGAGCTCCTCGACCAGGGCCACAGATCGGTGGCGACCACCTGTGCACCCGAGCGCGATCGTGAGGTATGCCTTCCCTTCACGACGATACAGGGGAAGGAGGAATTCGAAAAGCTGACGGAGGCGCTCGAGCAACGCTCCGCTCTCGTCATGCTTCAAGACAAACTCGCGCACCGAATGGTGCCGCCCGTCCAGGGAGCGAAAAGCAGGAATGAAAAATGGGTTCGGCAGAAACCGGCAGTCGAGCACGAGATCCGCGTCGTAGGGCACCCCGTGCTTATATCCGAACGAGATGAGATTCAGGACCAGCGGCGAGCGCTGGTCGGACTGACCGTAGTTTTCGACCAGAAGCTCCTTCAACTGATGGACGGTGATGTGCGAGGTGTCGATGGTTCGGTCCGCCATCTCCCGGAGGTGCGCGAGACGCTCGCGCTCCAGGCGAATCCCATCCAGCACGCTCCCGCTCCCCGCGAGGGGATGGCGGCGGCGGGTCTCATGGTAGCGCCGCACCAGCGCTTCGTCCGAGGCGTCGAGGAAGAGGATCTCGGAAGGAAACCCCTTGTTTTTCAGCGCCTGGAGGTTTTCGATGAGATGCTCGAGATACTCGCCCTCCCGAATGTCCACGACCAGCGCCACCCGTCGAATCTCACGCGTGGATTGAGCGCACAGCTCGGCGAACGTGGGAATAAGCGTGGTGGGGAGGTTGTCCACACAGAAGTACCCCATGTCCTCAAAGCACTTCACGGCATAGCTCTTCCCGGCGCCTGACAGGCCGGTGATGATGACGAAGCGGATCTCTTCAGCCATCGTTGAACACGTGAAGAGTGAAAAGTGAAGAGTGAAGCGTTAGAAGAGGCATCATACTGTAGGCTCGATGAGTCCCATCGTCCCGTTGTTCTTTCGATAGAGCACGTTCACGCGCTTCGACGACGAGTTGGTAAAGACCAGGAACTGGTCCTTCCCCAGCCGGAACTGCATCACCGCCTCCTCGACGGACATCGGCTTTGAGACAAGGCGACGCGGCACGAGACCGAGCCCCTCCTCTCCGAGCCCGTCTCCAGACGACGGAGATGTCAGCGTTGGCCGAGTGCCCATGCCTGCGGACGACTGTCGAGACTTCCACCCCTGCAATCGCTCTTTAGTGCGCCGGACCTGGCGTTCCAACGCCTCGACGGCGCGATCAATGGCGGAGGACAAGTCGTCAGCGGTCTCTTCGCTCCGAAACGTGCGACGCGTTGCAAGCAATGTCAGTTCAGCGGTGCGTCGATATTTCTCCGCGGAGAGGACCACACGCGCTTCGAGCATTTTCGGCAGGATTCGGGTCAGCTTCCCCACTTTCCGTTCCACCCGCGCGCGCAGGGCGGGCCCGACGGTCACCCCGCGACCACTGATAATGAACTGCATACTCTGTTCTTTGTCAGGCCTGGGGTTTTGGATGGGCAGGCTGTGAT
>DATEAO010000012.1:0-7656 GCA_035288345.1 Candidatus Methylomirabilota bacterium
GGAGTCGGTGTTGTTCTTGAAGAGCAGGATGTTGCCGGAGATGCCGTCTTCCCGGAGCCGCTTCTCCGCCTGGTGGAGCAGGTCCTCGACGATCCGCTCCCCGGCCTTGTCGTGGATGACGAGCTCGAGGATGTCGTCGCATTCCGGCGTGGCGTACTCGGGGTGGAAGCCGGTATCGAGGTAGAGCCGCGCGCCGTTCTCCAGAAAGACGTTGGCGTTCCGGGCGCCGGGGATCACCTTCTCGAAGAGGTAGCGTGCCACGTTGTCGGGAGAGAGCCGCCGCTGGCCGTTCAACGTGCAGGTCAGCCCGTACTCGTTCTCGATTCCGAAAATCCTGCGCTTCATCTCTTCTCGAAGGGGCTATCGCCCCGATTCGACCCCCTGAAGTGCCTCTTAAAAGAAGGAATCGTCAGCTTGGCCCTAGGGCTTGAGGAGCGTGGCGAGCTCCTCGCTGGGAATCCGGCGAAACGTTCGCTGGGCACGCGTGCGATCCAGCAGTGCGACTTCGAGATCGCGCTCGGTCAAACTCTTGTTTTGCGTGACCGTGAGGGCCTTCACGCCGAGCTGCAACGCCTCGGCGAGCGTCAGCCCCTCGCGGTAGTGGTCTTTCAGGAAGCGCCGGATCTCGTCGGCTTGCCCCCCCATAGCCGCGTACTGAATCTCATCCTCGATGGTCCCATCGTAGAGGATGTGGTAGATCTCGTTCTTCGCGCCATTCTGTTCCCCAATTTCGACCACCAGCACCTCGATTTCGAACGGCTTGATGTCCTGCGTGAAGATGCTTCCAAGGGCTTGGGAGTACGCGTTGGCGAGCGCTTTCGCTGTGACATCACAGCGGCTGTAGGTGTAGCCTTTCACGTCAGCGTGTCGCACCCCGGCGATCCGGAGGTTCTCGAACTCGTTGTATTTCCCCACACCGGCGAAGGCGATGCGATCATAGATCTCGGAGATCTTGTGGAGGAGCGTTGAAGGGTTCTCCGCAACGAGCAGCACCCCGTCCTGGTACTCGAGGGCCACGATGGACTTCCCTCGAGCGATTCCCTTGCGGGCATACTCCGCCTTGTCCTTCATCATCTGCTCGGGCGAGACGTAGTAGGGAAGCGGCATCTAGGTCTTCTCCGTGTTCAGAATCGTCGCATCACTCATTATACACCTAGTACGATGCTGGCCGTCGTTCCAGCGCAGGTTTCATGGGAGCGCGGGCGTGGCTCGCCGCCTAGCATCTGGACCTTTTTGAGCAGCCTGATGTCAGGAGGGGTTTTTCAGCGCCCTTCTAGGGCCGGCCTCGACGATTGGCCAGAACCGATTCGACAATTCGGCGGATCGCGTCTTCGGGAACCTCTTCATACCCAGTGGTGGTAATTGTTTTTACAGTGGGGAAGATCCCTCGCACAAGGTCAGGACCGCCGGTTCCCACATCCTCCTCCGCCGCGTCGATGAGCGCTTCCAGCGTGATGCGCAGGGCTTCCTCTCGAGGCGCGTCCTTCTTATAGAGCTTTTTCAGGGTGTTTCTGGCGTCTTTCCCGCCGGATCCTTGGGCGTAATAGTCGGTTTCTTCATAGCGCCCGCCCGTGATGTCGTACTTGAAGATGCGTCCTTCGCTGCTCTTCTTATCGAAGCCGCCGAAGATCGGGACCACCACCAGCCCCTGCATCGCCGCGGGGAGGTTCATTCGGATCATCTGGGAGAGCTTGTTGGCTTTTCCCTCTAACGAGAGGTTGTCCCCCTCAACCTTCTCATAGTGCTGAAGCTCGGTCTGAAAGAGCTTCGCCATCTCGATGCTCGGGCCGGCCGCGCCGGCGATACCGACCGCGGAGTATTCGTCCGCCTTGTACACCTTCTCGATGCGGCGGTGCGCCACCTGGTACCCTTCGGTGGCCTGGCGGTCCCCGGCCATGATGACCCCGTCGCGGTATTTGAGGGCGAGGACTGTGGTCCCGTGCGGAATCTGCTCCTGGCTCTGCCCCTCACTTGAGGCCCCAAGAGCCACCGGGAGCAGTGAAGGGGAGATGCTGCGAAGAATCTCAACGAAGCTCGAAGTTGAGTGATCGTGAAATCGCTGACGCCAAAACTCCTCCATGGGCACTCCTCGATGAGCGTGTGGATGACAGTGTGTCCCGACGGAACGCCAGTCTCACCCTGCGTGGCGGCATCCCGCGGGAACTGGTGTTAGACCCCGTAGTTCGGACGCGCGATATTCTGGAGCAGATCCTGCGCGGTGGGGGATTCTTGGAGCAGGTGCCGAACATGGGCTTCTGTCCCCCGAAGCGGCTCCAGCATAAAAATCTTTTTGAGCGGTCCTTCTTTCAGGTCGAAGATGACGGAGTCCCAGCTGGCTGAGACGATCTCATCCACGTACCGCTGAAGGCACATGCCACGGAAGTAAGCCCGTGTATCTTTGGGGGGGTCGTAAATGGCTTTTGAGATCTCGTCATCGGTCACGATTCGTTCGACCGAGTCCGACTCCACCAGCTTGTCATAGAGCCCTTTGCCGGCCCGGACGTCGTGATATTGGAGGTCGATCATCGAGACGCGAGAGTCCGACCAATCGATGTGGTGCTTGGCGATATACGCCTCGATGAGATCGCGCTTGATCACCCAATCGAGGTGACGGGAGAGCTGCATCGGGTCCTCCGCGAGTTGATCAAGGACGAATTCCCAGTTGGCCAGGACATCCCGCGAAACCTGATCGCACTCCCGGTCCCGGTAATACCGGTAAGCCATGCGCAGGAACTCGCGCTGGAGATCGACGGCGGTGATGGTGCGGCCATCCTTCAGCTTCAGGATATCCCGACAGCTCAGGTCGCGGGAGACCCGCCGATACGCGGCCACCGGGCTTTCCAGGGAGAGGTCCCGGTCGATGGTGTCGTCCTCGATCATGGAGAGCACGATCGCCATGGTCCCGACCTTCAGATACGTCGCGTACTCAGACATGTTCGCGTCGCCCACGATCACGTGGAGCCGGCGGTACTTCTCTGGGTCCGCGTGGGGCTCATCGCGAGTGTTGATGATCGGGCGGCTGTGCATGGTCTCCAGCCCGACCTCGGTTTCAAGGAAGTCAGCGCGCTGCGAGACCTGGTAGTCGCAGTGCTCGGTGCTGTTCTCGGCTCCGACCTTGCCCCCACCCGTGAAGATCTGGCGCGTGACCAGGAACGGCATGAGGTGCTGCACGATCCTGGCAAACGGAAGCTTCCGGTCCAGGAGATAGTTCTCGTGAGTCCCGTAGCTGTTCCCTTTATAGTCGGTGTTGTTCTTGTAGATGATCAGCCGTTGCTCAGGAGGCGACGACGCTTCGGCGCGCGCGCGGGAGAGGTCCAGGATGCGCTCGCCTGCCTTGTCCCAGATCACGAGATCGCGCGCGTTGGTGCACTCCGGCGTGGAGTATTCCGGGTGAGCATGATCCACGTAGTATCGCGCGCCATTCGAGAGAATGAGGTTGATGAGGCGCGATTCGTCTTTCGAGGGGAGATCTTTCTCTTCCAGGTATTCGAACCCCCGCGCATCGCGAAGCGGGCTTTCAGCCTCGTAGTCCCATCGAATGCGCGAGGCCCGGTAGGTCTCGTAGCTGTTGATGAGCAGCAGGGAGGAGAGGATCGGGTTGAAGTCAGGCTGGTTCCGGACAGTGATCCCGTATTCGGTCTCAATGCCCATTACTTTTGGAATCGCCATGCGCCACCTTGATTGAACAGAAGGGGGTGACAAGGGACCGGTCAGGCGCCCTGCCACCCCGCAGCTTACAAGTATTGTCCGGTGTTGATCCGCTCGTAGGGGCGAGCCTTGTCCTTGTTCGTCTCGCCCATCAACGGCTTCACGTACACGATGCGCTCGCCCTTCTTGCCCGCGATCTTCGCCCAATCATCCGGATTGGTGGTGTTGGGGAGGTCTTCGTTCTCCTTGAACTCCTCCCGCACCGCAGCGAGGAGGTGCTCGAGCGTGATGCCTTTCTCGCCCGTTGCGATGTAGCGCTTCAACGCCAGCTTCTTTGCCCGACGCACGATGGATTCTATCATGGCGCCCGAGGCGAAGTCCTTGAAGTAGAGCACCTCTTTATCACCGTTGGCGTAGGTGACTTCGAGGAACTTGTTCTCCTCGGTCAAGGCGTACATGACCTCGGCGGTCTCCATGATGAGGCGCTCGATCGTGGCCGGGAAGTCCCCGCCGTGCTGGCAGGTCTCTGACTCGTGGATCGGGATCTCCGGGGTCAGATACTTCTGGAAGATGTCGACCGAGGCCTCTTTGTCGGGCCGATCGATCTTGATCTTCACGTCGAGACGGCCGGGGCGGAGGATGGCCGGGTCAATGAGGTCCTGACGGTTCGAGGCCCCGATGACGATGACATTCTTCAGTCCCTCCACGCCATCGATCTCGGCGAGGAGCTGTGGCACGATCGTCGTCTCGACGTCGGATGAAATGCCGGACCCTCGGGTTCTGAAGAGCGCATCCATCTCGTCGAAGAAGACAATGACCGGGACATCCTCGGCGGCCTTGGTCTTCGCCTTCACGAAGATCTCGCGGATCTTGCGCTCAGTCTCGCCCACGTACTTGTTGAGGAGCTCCGGGCCCTTCACGTTCAGGAAGTACCCCTTGACTGTTTCACCGCGCTTTTCGGAAATCTTCTTAGCGAGGTTGTTCGCGACGGCTTTCGCGATCAGCGTCTTCCCGCATCCTGGCGGGCCATAGAGGAGCACCCCCTTGGGGGGGGCGAGCTTGTGCTCTTTGTAGTAGTCGGCGTAGAGATAGGGGAGCTCCACCGCATCGCGGATCGCCTCGATCTGCGTGGTCAATCCGCCGATGTCCGCGTAGTCGATCTCCGGCACCTCTTCCAGCGCGAGATCTTCCACTTCGCTCTTGGGGAGCCGCTCCAGGAGATAGCCGGACTTCGGGTCCATGAGGAGGTGGTCACCCACCTTGAGCTTGAGTGAGCGAATCGGTTCGGCGATGATCCCAACTTTCTCTTCGTCAGCGCGGAGCGTGACGATCGCTCGGTCCTCCCCGTCCAGCACCTCTTTCAGGACCACGACCTCCCCCTGGATCTCATAGGTGGCTGTGTCAACGACGTTCAACCCCTCATTGAGGATGAGCTCCTGTCCGGGCTTGAGCTCCTCGGCCTTGATCGCCGGATGCAGGTTGACCTTGACCTTCCGGCCCGAGGCCAAAATGTTCACGGTGCTGTCCTCGTTTACCGAGAGGAAGACGCCGTACGTCGACGGTGGGGCGCAGAGCTTGTCAACCTCCTCTTTGAGGGACTGGATCTGTTCTTTCGCCTCGTAGAGCGCGTTGACGAGCTTCTCGTTCTGGTTGAACGCCTGGACCAGCTGCCGGTTGGCCTCCCGGAGCTTGTTCTCGAGAATCATGAACTCTTTGGGAGCGTCCTCGAGCTTTTTCCGGAGATGGACGGTCTCCGACTCCAATGAGCGGACATACGACTGGAGATCCTGCACCTGGATCTCGAACTCCGTCAGCCGACGCCGATACGCTGACTCGCTCATCGGAAGGAATTTGGACAGTCCTCTCACTCCTTCAGGGGACTCCCGGTTCGGATTTCCCTTCTTCTCGAATTCTTTCATCGCTCCCGTCCTCCCTCACACCCCCCAGCGCGGCGCTCACACCACATTAGGGGTGACGCGCAGCCAAGTTTACTGCCCGTGAGAGTGCCCAAGTATAGGCGCCCTGAAAAATTAAAGTCAAGATAAAATTCGGAAATTGAATGGGTTCACCTCTTGAAAACGTTAACGTTTTCACTCTTTCATCCACCTCCGAATTCGCCGCCGCCAATCCTGACCGAATAGTGTTAAACGCTTCCAAAACGATGCAACCGATGTGCCACGGGATTCACTGAGGGAATTCGTGGCCATTCATTATTCGTCGCCCGCGTTTTCGCGGGGCCGCTCAAAATTCGTGGGGAAACTTTTACCTACGCCCTCACTAATGTTACACAGTTGTGTAAGACAACCTGACTCTCACTGGCCAGAACGGCACGTGCGATCTCGAGCGGCTCTTGCAGAAGAACAGAACAGCGATGAGGTTGGTTCCTCCCTCGAACACGGGTTCGGATAATTCGGCGTCACGTTCCCACAAAAGGAATTTCTTGACCCATCGACAATGTCATTGAATAGTTTTCGTATGCGTTTAGGATTCACGTCATTCATCCGGGTGGTACCGCTTCTTCTGTTGCTCCTTCTGTTGGTCACCCCTTCGGCGGGACAAGGCCGACGAGAGCTCTACGTGGGATTGCCCAGCCTGCCAAAACTGTTGGACCCTTCCACAGCAGTTGACGGCCCGCTCCTTCAGGTGAGCCGCCAGGTTTTTGAAACGCTGGTTCAATATCGCGAGGACGGGAGTGACATTGAACCTGGCCTCGCGACCGGTTGGGCCGCGGGCCGAGACGGTCTCAGTTGGACCTTCAAGCTCCGTCAAGGGGTGAGGTTTCACGACGGGACTCCTCTCACCGCGTCGCTGGTGGTGAAAAGCTTCCAGCGGCAAATGGGAGGGGAGTATCCATCGGTGCTGTGGCCGCGACTCTTCAGGGGCGTCCCGGGAGTGATCAAAGAGATTGAGGCTCCGGACTCCCAGACGGTCCGGTTCCATCTGGTCATCCCCTACGCGCCACTTCTCACAGTGTTGGCGCATCCGGCGCTGGCCATAAGCCTGCCAGCAGGTCCTGAATTGACGCGCTTTTATGGGACTGGTCCGTTCAGAGTTGTTGAGTTGAGCCCTGCCCGTATTGTGCTGGAGGTGAATGGATCGTACTGGGGAGCGCTGGCTCGCCTGGACAAGATCATCATGACCCCTGTGGCTGATGACGCGTCGGCAAAGGCTGACGTCGACGTTCAGCGGCTTGACCTGGCATTTCCGGTGGATCCTCCCGCTTCATCTGAATGGACCATCTCAGCTCCGGGGTGGACCATGGGCTATCTCGCCATACAGGCGGAACATGAACCGTTTGGCAAGAAGAAGGTTCGCCGAGCGATCGCCGCTGCCGTGGATCCTGCCCTTCTGGCCGGAAGAATCGGGGCCGTCGCTATCCCGTCGCAAGGATTCCTTCCACTCGGTGTATGGGGGCGGTGGGAAGGGCCGCCGGTTCTGGGGGCTGACCCAAGCCAAGCCAAGAGACTCCTCGCCGAAGCAGGGTTCCCCCAAGGCGTAAGCGGCACGCTTCTGGTTGAGTCAGCGCCGTCCAACCCGGACAGAGTGCTGGTCGCAGAGGCGGTGAGAAGTGCGCTGAGCGCCGCCGGGATCGCGATTTCCGTGCGCGGCGAGCCGCCTGATGTCTATGCCGAACTTGCCCAGCGCGGCGACTACGATCTCCTGCTCCGGGAGATGAAGGCCGAGGGCGGGGACCCGCATCTGTTCCTCTATCCGATTTCAGCGAGCGAGGGGGCGGTGAAGGGACCTACTGCGATCAACTTCTCGTTCTACAGAAACCCCAAGCTTGACGACCTCCTGATCCGCGCGAGCCAGCTCTCTTTTCGCCCCGAGCGCCTCAGGCTCTACCAACGGTCCCAGTCCGCGCTTGCGGATGAAGTCCCGTGGGTCCCCCTCTATATCCCGCTGCATTGGGCGTGGGTGCGGCCCGAGGTGCGTGGATTTAGGCTCCACCCGAGTGGCATCCACCGGCTCGACAAGGTGTGGATCGAGCCCGCGCCTGGCCGGAGC
>DATEAO010000013.1:0-3898 GCA_035288345.1 Candidatus Methylomirabilota bacterium
AAAAAGGTCCAGATGCAAGGCGGCGCCGTGCCTGCCGGCAGGCAGGAGGAAGCGAGGAGTGAGACGTACTGAGATGTACGTTGCAACGACGAGCGACAGCGCCCTCCGTTCGAGCGCCGGCTTCGCCGGCGCAAGCTTCAGGGGGAGGTTCGGAAGGGGGGTGTGCCCCCCTTCCGAGGAAAGCCAACGCCGCAGATGGGCCTTTTTCAGCAGCCTGCTAGTGGGGCGATTGTGCCACACACCGAGGGTGTGGAGTCCCACTTCGCCCTGATGGCGCTGCCCTTTCTCGCCAGAGCACATTTTATTTTTCAGCGAGTTACAGATGGATTTCTCAGGCATGCAATTTGCCCTGACGCCTAGCAGGGCGTTGAAAAACACCTGCAGCCCGCATAACAGGGTGTTTTCGAGTTGAGCTGGCTATAAAGGAGACCAGGCATGGGCAAGGAGAGTTTGACGGTGATCGACAACCGCAGCGGGAAGTCCTACGACATTCCCATCGAGGAAAACACCATCCGCGCCGCTGAGCTAAGACAGATCAAGGTCGCTCCCGATGACTTTGGCCTGATGAGCTACGACCCCGCCTTCATGAACACCGCCTCCTGCAGAAGCCGGATCACGTTCATCGACGGCGACAAGGGGATCCTCCGCTATCGCGGGTACCCAATCGAGCAGCTCGCCGAGCGCTGCACGTACCTTGAGGTGGCGTACCTGATCCTGTATGGAGAGCTTCCCACGACGTCCCAGCTCGAGGAGTGGACCTGGCAGATCGTTCATCACACGTGGGTCCACGAGAACATCAAGAAGTTCATGGATGGGTTTCACCACGATGCCCATCCCATGGGGATGCTGATCTCGGCCGTGGCCGCGCTCTCCACCTTCTATCCTGAGGCCAGGAATCACGCGGATCCTGCGGGCCATCAGCCTCAGATTATCCGTCTCATTGCCAAGATGCCGACGCTGGCGGCCTTTGCCTACCGCCACAGCCTGGGGATGCCCTACGTCTACTCCGACAATGACCTCTCCTATCCCGGCAACTTCCTGAACATGCTCTTCAAGACCACGGAGCTGAAGTTCGCGCCGAACTCGATCCTCGAGCGCGCAATCGATGTGCTCTTCATCCTCCACGCCGATCACGAGCAGAACTGCTCCACCAATGCGATGCGAAGTGTCGGGTCGTCTTTGGTCGATCCGTACTCTGCGGTCGCTGCGGCCACAGCGGCCCTGTATGGCCCTCTGCACGGCGGGGCCAACGAGGAGGTGCTGCGAATGCTCCAGGCCATCGGCTCGATCGACAAAGTCCCGGAGTACATCCGAAAGGTGAAGGCCGGCGACGCGAAGCTCATGGGGTTCGGTCACCGGGTCTACAAGAACTACGACCCGAGAGCGACCATCATCAAGAAGATGGCCGATGAGGTCTTCGCGGTCACCAAGCCCAACCCACTGCTTCCCATCGCATTGGAGCTGGAGCGGATTGCGCTGCAGGACGACTACTTCATCTCCCGGAAGCTCTATCCGAACGTCGATTTTTATTCGGGGCTCATCTACCAGGCCATGGGCTTCCCCATGACGATGTTTCCCGTGCTCTTTGCGATCCCTCGAACCTCAGGCTGGCTCGCGCAGTGGCAGGAGATGCTGGGCGACACCGAGCAGAAGATCGCCCGGCCACGACAGATCTATGTGGGAGCCGATCGGCGGGAGTTTGTGCCGATCGGGAAGCGGGGATAGCCGGTAGCGCGATGCGAGAGTTCGGTGAGCTGCTCAGTGAATCGGTCGCCTTTCACGGCCACCTCTGTCCGGGGCAGGTCTTGGGAGTCAGGATGACGATGGCCGGGTGCCGCGCGCTCGGCATTGAAGAGCCGAAGGGCATGCGCAAGAGCCTGGTGGTTTTTGTCGAGATCGACCGCTGCGCCACCGACGCCATCCAGGCGCTCACCGACTGCTCGCTCGGCAAGCGCACGCTCAAACACCTCGACTACGGCAAGATGGCCGCCACGTTCGTCAATGTCCCGACGGGCAACGCGGTTCGCGTTGTGGCCAGGGACGACGCGAGGCAGCGGGCCGCCGCCTACGCGCCCGACGAGCCCGAGCCGCGAGCCGCTCAGACTCTTGCCTACAGGGTGATGCCTGAGGCCGAGCTACTGAATCTGGAGCCTGTGGTCATCCAGCCCGGATGGCTGGACCGGAAGCGGGTGAGGGTGCTCTGCCAGGAGTGCGGCGAGGGGGTGAATTACGGTCTCGAGGCGGTCTCGTACGGGCTCACCCTCTGTCGCGCCTGCTCCGGCGAGCGATATTATCAGCCGCAGTTGGCTGCTGAAAAAGGCCCATCTACCCATTGACTCGGTTGTTCCCGCCTGCAAGATGAGGACTTCATGGTCTGAGCACTATCTCGATGAGAGATGATGGAGAGGAGTGACGGTGGCTAGTGGCTCGTTACGCAGAACCAACCGCGAGTCCCGTAGAGCCGCCCGGGCTGCCTCGTGACCTCCCTTGAAGTACTCGATCCAGACGGATGTGTCAACGATGACCACGCCAGCGCCCGTCGTGTTCCGTCTGGGCCTTCAGCTCCAACTCTTCCAGCTCGCGCCAATCCAAATCGAGGTGGACCTTGCCCTCAAGCGCAAGCAATCCCTCGACCTTCTTTCTCCGGATAAATTCAGAGATGGCCAGGTGGATGGCCTCCGTCTTTGTCTTCGCCCCGGTGACTTTCATCAGCTCCTTGATCAGGCCGTCATCCAGGCTCAGCGTGGTGCGCATCCAAAGCACCTCCTTTCTATGCCTCCACTATATGCCTTGCTGCGATGCCGTCAACCTCGACGGCGACGGCCTGAATTTGAGCCGAAGCAGCCACTCCTGAACAAGTTGAGGAGAACTCCCGAAGAGAGGGGATTGAAACAACTTGACGCCGGCGGAGGGCGAAGCGCTGGAGGGTTAAGGTTCGCTCGTCGTGACCGGGGCGCCTCGCGACTCCACCTGGGCCAGATTCCGGGGAAGGGGGGCGAGGAGGAGCGACGTGATCCC
This sequence comes from Candidatus Methylomirabilota bacterium, assembly GCA_035288345.1. Lineage (GTDB taxonomy): Bacteria > Methylomirabilota > Methylomirabilia > Rokubacteriales > DATEAO01 > DATEAO01. The sequence continues at coordinate 3,019 of DATEAO010000013.1, forward strand.
GGATTGCGTTTGGCGGTTGAGGATCCGCGTCACTCTCCTGAACATGTCCAGCATCCGGTGATTGTCCGCGAGGACATAGGCCCGGAACCTGGCAATCCCTTTTGACTCCGCGTAGCTGAGCAGCTCGGTCATCAATTTCGTGCCGAGGCCCTTCCCCTGCCACTGGTCTTGAACGACAATGGCCAGCTCAGCGTCTTTCGATTGCTCGCTGAAATCATAGCGGGCCACAGCGATCAGCCGATCTTCGGGATCGACCGCCACGATCGCCATCCGGCGCTCGTAATCCACATTGGCGAGGAAGTGTGCCCAGTCGAGTGGGAGCCGAGCCATCAACGTATGGAAGCGCTGGTACGCGGTGGTCGGGCTCAGCCGCGCGTAGAACGCGATCAGCTCGGCCTCATCCTCGGGGCGGATCGGTCGCAGCGTGACACGGCTCCCGTCTTTGAGCGTCACGCTCGTGGAGAGCTTGCTTGTTGTCGTGGCAGCCATTGTTCGAACCTCGTCTCACTATTGAGCAAGTGCGATGCCAGCGATCATGCGACTTCGAAATGAACGAATTGCGGGCTGCTAGCTGACGACTCGCTCACGTTGGCCGGGGCGTCCACGCCCCATGCGGGGCGACCCTGCCTCACCCCCGTCCCGGCCGCGATTTTCTAACCGGCTGATTTATTGTCACTCCACTCGTGGCACTGCGATTGCTGCTTCAATCCAGGGGAAAGACCAGGCCATCCACATCTTAAGGAAGGAGGATAGTGTCATGCAGGCTTTGGCACCTTGGACTGGGCTAACCTCAATCAGGAAGGAGATGGACCGTGTCTTCGACCGCTTCTTTGATTTGAAGTGGGACGAGCTGCCGGCCATCACGGAGTGGGCTCCAGCG
>DATEAO010000014.1:0-4341 GCA_035288345.1 Candidatus Methylomirabilota bacterium
TGGGGGTGTCACCATCCTGAGGCTGCCCATCAGGCGGTCCATCTCACCATTCTCCAGCTCAACGATGTCTATATCCTTGAGCCTGACCAGAATGATCGTGGCGGGCTGGCCCGCGTCGCCACGCTGGCGCGCGAGATCCGACGGGAGTCGCCAAACACGCTCTTTGCTCTCGCCGGTGACACACTCTCTCCGTCCCCGATGTCCGCGATGCTCCGGGGCGAGCAGATGATCGAGGCGTGGAACCTCCTCGGCCTCGATGTCGCGACATTCGGCAATCACGAATTCGATTTCGGTCCTGATCTTCTGGCTGAGCGCATGAAGGTGTCGAAGTTCCTCTGGCTTTCAGCAAACGTGCGTGATCGCCGGAGCGGCCGACTGTTCGGGGGGGCGCGCGCTCATCTCGTCAAAGAGTATGGAAGTGTTCGGGTCGGGCTGTTCGGCCTCACCGTGACCGACACCGCAGTGAGCTCCAACGCAGGCCCAGACGTGGAGTTTACTGAGCCAATCCCTGCCGCGCGTCAGACATTCTCGGAGCTCCAGGACCAGGGGTCGCATCTCTTTGTCGCGGTGACGCACCTCCCGCTCGCCCAGGACGAGGCGCTCGCGAAGGCGCTCCCACTCCACTTGATTCTCGGGGGGCATGATCATGAGCCGATGGCGGTCCAGGTCGGGCAGACGCTCATCACCAAGGCCGGGGCCGATGCCCAGAACCTGGTGCGGATCGATTACGAGATGGACGGGCAGAGCCGGCCTCTGATCAGGCGCCATCAGATGATTCCGGTGACCAAATCTACTCCCGACGATCCGGCGTTCGGCCGATTGATCGCGCGCTATGCCTCGAAGCTCGATTCGAGGCTCGATCAGCTCGTGGGCCGCACCGAGGTGGCGCTGGTTGGCCGCGAGGCGCTCGTTCGGAGTCAGGAAACGAACCTCGGCAATCTCATCGCTGACGCCATGCGGGAGCGACTCAACACGGACGTGGCGCTGCTGAACGGCGGCGGGATTCGCGGGAACCACGTGATCCCCCCAGGCCCCATTACATTCAGGGACCTCAACGCGCTCCTGCCGTTCCAGAACCTCCTGGCCGTGGTCGAAGTGAGCGGGGCAACGCTCAAAGCCGTGCTCGAGCATTCCGTGGCCGCGTGGCCGGCGCCTGCGGGCCGATTCCTCCACGTGTCCGGGCTCCGCGTGCAGGTGGATCCCCGCGTCACGCCGGGCGGTCGCGTCATCTCCGTCGAAGTGAACGGGGTTCCTTTCGAGCCGACCCGGACGTACGCGGTCGCCATACCGAATTTCTTGGCCGCGGGCGGTGACGGCTACCTCATGCTGCGCCAGGCCAAGCAGTTGGTTGCCCCTGAAAGCGGGCCTGCACTGATCGAGGTGCTCGCACAGGGGATTCAGCGGGTGGGGGTTGTGAAGCCGGATGTCGAGGGCCGGATTCGCTTTGTTCGACTGGGGGGTTCTCCTTGACAGCCCTTGCGGGCCGCTGTTAGGATGATGGCTACGTTTTGGAGGAGTAGGCACGTAGCTCAGCGGGAGAGCGCTTCCCTGACGCGGAAGAGGTCGGCGGTTCGATACCGCCCGTGCCTACCACTTTTGGAGTTTCAGAGGGGTGTCCCATCCGCGAGCAGGTTTTCTGATTTGAGACTGACAAAAGCATCACGGAGGGGAGCTTCCGGTGATGCTTTTTTCGTTTAACAGAGTTGGTGAAAAAGGCCAGCGACCTCTGGTGTGATGTGCACCCACAAACGGACGAGACGCGCGCGTTGCATTCCTCACCTGCCTTGCCGCCTGACCTTCTCGAACAATCGGCCGTGACGCTGACCTAGTATGGCGCACGACGAGAGCCCACACGCGCTGGTCCACGAAGGGGAGTTCGACTGCCCGCCGGAGCCTCTTCCCAGGCTCCGGCATTCGGCTTCCCACGTGATGGCTCAGGCGGTTCGCCGTCTCTTTCCCGACGTGAGGCTCGCCATCGGGCCCGCGATCACCGACGGATTCTACTACGACTTCCAGAAAGCGGAGCCGTTCGCGCCCGAGGACCTCGAAAAGATCGAAGCCGAGATGCGAAACGTCGCGAAGGCCGACCATCCGTTCGTCCGAGAGGAGATGCCGCGCCTGGACGCGATCCGGTTCTTCGAGTCGCGCGGCGAGGTCTTCAAGGTGGAGATCCTCAAGGATCTCCAGGCTGACACGGTCTCTCTCTACCGCCAGGGTGATTTCATCGACCTCTGCCGCGGGCCGCATGTGCCAAGCACCGGGCACGTGAAACACTTCAAGCTGCTTTCGTCTTCGGGCGCGTACTGGCGGGGTGATGAGCGCCGCCCGATGCTGCAGCGGATCTACGGCACGGCGTGGCAGACCGAGGACGAGCTCAGGGACTACCTATGGCGACTCGATGAGGCGAAGAAGCGCGATCACCGGAAGCTTGGACGAGAGCTGGGGCTCTTCGCGTTCTACGACGTCGCGCCTGGCGCGCCGTTCTGGCTCCCGAAGGGGATGGTGCTGGTGCGCGAGCTCGAGCGCTTCATCCGCGAAGCGCAGGACGCGCGCGGCTACCAGGAGATCTCGACGCCCGTTATGGTCAACAAGAAGCTCTGGGAGCAGTCCGGGCACTGGGAACACTACAGCGAGAACATGTTCAAGCTGGAGGTGGACGAGGAGATCTACAGCCTCAAGCCGATGAACTGCCCGGAATCGACCTTCGTCTACCGGCACGCGCTCCGCTCGTATCGCGATCTCCCGCTGCGCTTCTCGGAGATGGGGCGCGTCCATCGGAACGAGCGGTCGGGGACGCTCACCGGTCTTGTTCGCGTCCGCCAGATGACCCAGGACGATGCCCACATCTACTGTCGGCCGGACCAATTGCAGGATGAAATCACGGAGGTCCTCGAGCTGGTCGGGGCAGTGTACAAGGTCTTCAACCTCGAGCCGACATTCTACCTCTCGACCCGCCCCCAGAAGTCGCTCGGCACCCGGGAGCAGTGGGAGACGGCCGAGCGCGCGCTCCATGAGGCGCTTGTCGCCAACGGGCTCAAGTATGAGCTGCACCCGGGCGACGGCGCGTTCTACGGCCCGAAGATCGACATCTATGTCAAGGACGCCCTGGCACGGAGCTGGCAGATCGCCACGATCCAGGTCGACCTCATGATGCTCCCCGAACGTTTCCAGCTCGAGTTCATCGATGTCGATGGAAAACCTAAGCGGCCGGTGGTGATTCACCGGGCGGTGCTCGGGTCGTTCGAGCGGTTCGTCGGCGTCATCATCGAGCACTTCGCTGGGGCCTTCCCGGCCTGGCTCGCGCCGGTTCAGGCCCGCATCCTCCCGGTGAGCGAGAAGGCGCTTGCCTACGGTCGAACCGTGCTCGATCGTCTCAAGGAGCGCGGCCTTCGCGCCGAGCTGGATGAGCGGAACGAGAAGCTCGGCTATAAGATCCGCGAGGCTCAAGTCGAGAAGATCCCGTACATGTTGGTCGTGGGGGAGCGCGAGGCGCGAGAGGGGACGGCGAGTGCTCGTCTGCGCACCGGCGAGGATCTCGGGCAGCTCCCGGTCGACGAGATTGCGCGTGGGATCCAGGCGGAAGTGATGAGCCGCAGCGTGGCATTAACCATGGGTCGCTCGTCGGAATGAGTGATCGAAACGGCGGCGACCTGACACCCGAAACCGAAAGGAGCAGGGTGGGAGATCCTGGGAGCGGGATCCCGACGGGTCGGGGATCGTCTGCCGCTTCGCAGGGGTAAGGAGCAAGGCTATCCAGCCAAAAGACATCCGCATCAACGATCACATTCGCGCAAAAGAAGTCCGAGTGGTCGCTCCTGAAGGAGCGCAACTGGGCGTGCTGCCCATTGCGCGAGCGCTGGACGAAGCGGCCCAGCGCGGGCTGGATCTGGTTGAGGTGGCTCCTGAGGCCAACCCTCCGGTGTGCCGGATCATGGATTTCGGGCAGTACAAGTACCAGCAGGCCCGGCGCCTGAAAGAGGCCAAGAAGAAGCAGACAGTGATCCAGGTGAAAGAGGTCAAGATGGGGCCGAAGACCGACACCCACGACTTCGAGTTCAAGGCCAAGCACGTGCGGCGCTTTTTGGAGGACGGCAACAAGGCCAAGGTGACCGTGCGCTTCAAGGGCCGGGAGATGGCCCACACGCAGCTCGGAATGAAGATGCTGGAGAAGATGAGTCATGCCGTCGCTGACATCGGGGTGATCGAGACTTCTCCCCGGTTGGAAGGACGCATGCTGACGATGATCATCTCGCCGAAACCGCATCATTAATCCTCGGAGAGGGGCACGCCCCCCTTCCGAACCTCCCCCAAGGGTTGCGCCGGCGAAGCCGGCGCTCGGAG
>DATEAO010000015.1:0-3963 GCA_035288345.1 Candidatus Methylomirabilota bacterium
AAACGTCATACTCGAACGGCATGATCGCACTTACTATAGACGGTCGGGAAGTCGCGGTCCGTGAGGGAACCACTATCTGGCAAGCAGCGCAAGAGGTCGGGATCGAGATTCCGGCGCTCTGCCATGATCCGCGCTTGAGGCCTGTCGGGGTCTGCCGGATGTGCGTGGTGGAGGTGGGTGAGCGGGTCCTCGCGGCCTCGTGTGTGCGCGCGGCGCAGGACGGCATGAAGGTCAGCACGCGCTCGGAGAAAGTCGAGCGCTGCCGGAAGACTCTGACCGAGCTGTTGCTGGCTGACTATCCGGCCGACTCCCTCCGCGAGCTGACCACTGGCGATGACGAGCTGCTCAGTCTCGCGAGACACCACGGTCTCAGGCGAGAAAGCCTCACACTCCCGCGCGGCAACGGCAGGCCGAAAGACCTGTCTTCACAGGTCATCGCGGTTGACCACTCCGCCTGCGTCCTCTGCGACCGCTGCATCCGCGCTTGCGACGAGATCCAGCACAACGATGTGATTGGTCGCACGGGGAAAGGATACAGTGCCAGAATTGCCTTCGACCTCGATCAGTCCATGGGAAGTTCGAGCTGCGTCTCGTGCGGCGAGTGCGCCGCGGTCTGCCCCACCGGAGCGTTGACTCACAAGCCGCTTGCCGCTCCGATCCGGCCACGCGATGCCCTGAAGGCGGTAGACTCGGTCTGCCCGTACTGCGGCGTGGGGTGCGCGATCAGAGTTCACGCAGATCCTAAACAGAACGCCATCGTCCTGGTCGACGGCGTGAAGGAGAGCCCCGGGAATCAGGGGCGCCTCTGCGTGAAGGGTCGCTACGGCTTCGATTACGCTCATCACCCTCAGCGGCTCAGTGTGCCGCTCATCCGGAGGCCCGAGTTCTATCCTAAAGGACCACTCTCGAGTGATGTGAAGGGCCAGGCTCATCGCCGGAAGCCAGGCGGCCTCGTTGATGACGCCGAAGTTCTTCCCGCTTTTCGCGAGGCCACGTGGGACGAGGCGCTCGATCTCGTCGCGAGCAAGCTCGCCGCCATCAAGACAACCCACGGCCCAGGCGCGCTGGCCGGCTTCGGATCAGCCAAGTGCAGCAACGAGGAGGCCTACCTCTTTCAGAAGCTGGTCCGCGCCGTCTTCGGCACCAACAACGTGGACCATTGCACGCGCCTCTGCCACGCCTCGTCGGTCGCGGCGCTCCTCGAGACAATCGGCTCAGGCGCGGTTACGAATGTTTTCGGCGATGTGAGGAATGCCGAGGTCTGCCTGGTTGCGGGGAGCAGCACGACGGAGAATCATCCGGTCGCGGCCACCTTCATCAAGGACGCGGCGGCCCACGGGTCGACGCTGATCGTGGTGGACACGCGGGCCACAGGGATCGACCGGCACGCTCACCACTTCCTCCAGGTGAAGCCCGGAAGCGATGTGGCGCTCTACAACGCGTGGATGCACGTGATGATCGAGGAGGACTTGATCAACCACGACTACATCCGCGCGCGCGCCGAAAACTTCGACGCGCTCCGCGAAGTGGTGAAACGCTACCCGCCGGAGCGGGGAGAGGCAATCTGCGGCGTGCCGGCGGAAAAGATTCGCGAGACGGCCCGTGTCTTCGGCCGCGCCAGGGCCGCGATCATCTTCTGGGGGATGGGAATCTCCCAGCACACCCACGGCACCGACAACGCGCGCTGCCTGATTTCCCTCGCGCTCTTGACCGGTAATGTGGGGCGGCCCGGCACCGGGCTCCATCCACTCAGAGGCCAGAACAACGTGCAAGGCGCTTCCGATGCGGGCCTCATCCCGATGATGTACCCCGACTACCTCCCTGTGGAGAGCGCGGAGAACCGCAATCGCTGCGAGGAGGCCTGGGGACTGCCGCTCGATCCGAAGCGCGGGCTCACCGTCGTGGAGATCATGGCGGCCGCGCTCGAAAAGAAGATCCGCGGAATGTACATGATGGGGGAGAACCCGTTTCTCTCAGACCCCAACACCAACAAGGTCAGGAAGGCGCTCGCGTCGCTCGACTTCCTCTGCGTCCAGGATATCTTTCTCACCGAGACCGCCGAGTTCGCGGACGTGATCCTGCCCGCTACCTCGTTTTTCGAGAAGACAGGAACCTACACGAACACTGATCGTCGCGTTCAGATCGGTCGGAAGGTTCTGGAGCCGCCGGGCCGGGCGCGGCTCGACTGGGAGATCATCTGTGAGGTCTCGGCCAGGATGGGCTATCCCATGAGCTACCGGAATGTGGAGGAGATCTTCGCTGAGTTCGTCTCCCTTGCGCCGAGCTATCACGGCCTCACATACGAGAACCTCGCGCCTCATGGCAAGCTCTGGCCCTGTCCCGATCCGGACCAGAGCGACGGGATCCAGCTTCTTTTCGGCGACGGCTTCCCGACCCCAAGCCGGCGCGGGAAGTTTGTGCCTGCCGAGTATCGAGATGCTGCCGAGCTTCCTGATCCTGACTATCCATTTATCCTCAACACCGGAAGGCTCCTGGAGCACTGGCACACCGGAGTGATGACGAGGCGGGCGCGCGCTCTCAGCGAGATCCAACCCGAAGCCTTCTGTGAGATGCACCGTGAAGATCTGGCCAAGCTCGGGCTCGGCGGGGGAGAGTCCGTCACAGTCAGCTCGCGCCGGGGCGCGATTACGCTCCGCGTTCACGCGTCGCCTCGGGTGAGCCGCGGCAGTGTCTTCATCCCGTTTCACTTCCGCGAGGCCGCGGCAAACACGCTCACCAATGACCAGCTCGATCCGTTCGGAAAGATCCCCGAGTTCAAGTACTGCGCGGTGAGGGTGGAGAAAGCTCTAGCGCCGTGACGATAAGCGTCGCATCTCTTCGTTCAGTGTTCCGGCGGCAGGGGCTAGGGGTCAGGGGTCCGCTAAGACTGATCTAGCAAGCCCCAGGCCCCCAGCCCCCGACCCCGAATTGCTCGCTTTTCGCCACGGCACAAGTGGGTGTCAAGACCGAAGTCTGGGCGAACAAGCACTCCGGTGTGAATCTCCCTCTCCCTGGATAGGGAGAGAGGAGGGTAAGGGTGTACAGAGACGAGAGGAAACCTATGGAACAGAGCGAAGTGCAGCGTCGGGTGTTGAACGCGTTGGGGCGCGCCATGGGACGGTTCTCCATGCTTCGCCCCGCTGATCGAGTTGCCGTAGGTGTGTCAGGTGGGAAAGACAGCCTCTGCCTGCTCCACGCGTTGGTGGCGTATCAACGGCGCGCGCCGTTTTCTTACGAGCTGGTCGCGGTGACGGTGGAGCAGGGGAAGTTCAAAATCCCCATCGGCGTGTTGGAGCAGCAGATCCGCGACCTCGGGGTCGAATGGGTGCTTCGCGAGGACAAGAGAACGCTGAGACTGCTCAACGACGGTGTTGTCCACGGCTGTGATCTCTGCAGCCGCCACCGCCGGCACTGGCTCTACCAGATCGCGTCCGAGCTTGAGTGCACCGCCATCGCGCTCGGCCACACCGCGGACGACTGCGCTGAAGCGCTCCTCCGGAACATTCTCTTCAATGGCCGCATTGCCTCGCTGCCGCCGGTCGCGAAGTCTCGGAATGGATCGCTGAGAATCATCCGTCCACTCGTCTACGTCACCGAGGCATTGACCACCGAATATGCCCGCGCCCACGGCTTCCTGACTGTGGGCTGTGTCTGCAGTGACAAGGGTGGCGTCCGCAGAGAGATCCGCGACTTCCTCGCCGGCCTCAGCTCCCGCCACCCCGGCGTCTCAGAATCCGTCACCGCCGCGCTCGGGAACGTGAACCCCTATACCCTCTTCGACCCCGCCGTCTCAAGAAGGGGCGCCGATCTCTTGTCGGCCCTCACGGCGACCTCGTAGCGCGCTAATTAGCTTACTTGTTCACCAAAAGTCTGCGCATACCTGTCACATTCGGGGTCCGGGGCCAGGGGTCCGGGGTCGGCATTCTCTGATTCGAGCGCCGGCTTTGCCGGCGCAAGCTCAAG
>DATEAO010000016.1:0-6196 GCA_035288345.1 Candidatus Methylomirabilota bacterium
GGCCGGGCTGTCCATCATCATCACCAAACCGTTTCGGGTTGGGGAGTACGTTGAGCTGCTCGGCGTCCACGGGCACGTCACCGCGATCGAGCTCTTCTCGACGACGTTGACACACACCGACCTGTCGAGGGTCGTCATCCCCAACCGCAAGATCGTCGGTGAGATCCTGCACAACTTCGGCACCGTCCGACAGCTCAACTTGACCGTGAACGTCGCCTATGGCGCCAGCCTGAGCCGTGTCCTTGCGCTCGCGCGCGACATCGTCGGAACAAACCCCCGCGTGCTGAAGGACCCGGAGCCGGTCGTAGGCATCAGCGACCTTGGGCCCTCCGGCGTCACGATGACGATCCGGCCTTGGGTGCCAGTCGCTGACTACGTCGCCGCGCAAGCTGAGTTATACCAGGCGATCGTGGAGCGGTTCCGCGCCGGTGACATCGAGATCCCATTCCCGCAGCACGAAGTGCGCCTGCTCAACCAGTCGTGAGGGTCAGGCGCGCGGAATTTTAGCGATCACCCCCCAATTCTTGGTAGTGAATCAGTTTAGGCGCCGGTACTGGTCAAGTTGCGAGCCAGACGAGGCTCGAGGGAGGAGCCCAGCCCGAGGCGTACGTGGTTGTACGTTGAGGGCTGGCGACGACCGAGAACGAAGTATGGCGAAGCAAATTGGCCCAGTACCCAATTCTTCACGGCTTAATACCCTGATGGGCTACAATCTCGATGAGGGGCGCATCCTGCCCCCTCGACATAATGAAGCGCGCCAGAGCCCTCATTCCGGTAGTCATTCTATCCGCCCTCCTCGCGTCCCCGACCATGGGAGGCGCGCCGGGTCAGAAGACAACGCCGTCGCCGGACGCGGAGTTCGAGAAGCTCAGAGGCAATCTCGTCAAGTCGATGACCCTGTACCGGGAGAGTCTCGAACAAATCCTCGCAATTTATGAGCGCAACGTGAAGTCCCTCACGGAGCAAGTTGAGCTGCGGCGCCCCTTGTTTCAAGAAGGCCTGATTCCAAGAGAAGACTTCGAGCCGTACGAGCAAGCCCTCGCCAAGGCCAAAGCCGATGCTGAGGAGACACGAGCGTGGATCACTGAAGCCGACCTCGTGATCATTGAGGCGATGGTGCGAGACGAGCTGCTCAAACTCCCGCCGCTCAAGACAGGGGGGTATGCCGAGACCGCCTCGTTGATGCTCTACAACGGAGGGGCGAGGTGGTCTCTGGCCGACGCGGGCAAGATCCAAAAGTTTTTCCAGGACACGTTCGGGCGCGTCCTGCCTGTGAGCGCGTTCGGCCAGACCCCGGCGCACGACCGCATGAGGTTCGACCATCGCGACGCGATGGATGTCGCGATCCACCCGGACAGCTCAGAAGGCCGAGGACTCATGGAATACCTGCGCAAGGTCGGCATCCCGTTTCTGGCGTTCAGGTCCAAAATCGACGGCTCGGCGACCGGAGCGCACATCCACATCGGCAAACCCTCACTCAAAATGCACCGATCCCGCTAGGGGCCTTGACCAACGAGAAGATTCTTCCTACACTCCATCCAGACTCGGCACGCGAACCCAGAGCACGGCACACGGTCTCCCCTTCGTTCGCGTGAGCGGTACACCCTAACACGACATCATCATGAGTGCGGCTAACCCTGTCCTTGAAGGGAGCGCGACGCCGGGGGGCACGGCGTCGTACGCGTCGCGCTTTGCCAGCAGTATCGGCGCCGGCGGCTATACGTCGCTCGGCTCGGCCGGCCTCACCGTGAGCCGCCTCGGCTTCGGCTGCTACCGCGTCGACGACGAGACCGCCGAGCACCGCCAAGCGCTGGAGCACGCGCTCCTCAAAGGCGTCAACCTGATCGACACCTCGACCAATTACACCGATGGCGGCAGCGAGCGTCTCGTCGGGGCCGTCTTGCGCGAGTCAATCAGCCAGGGGGCGCTGCGGCGGGAAGAGGTCGTGGTCGTCTCGAAGATCGGCTACGCGCAGGGGATGAATCTCGCGCTCGCGCAAGAACGCGAGGTGAGCGGCCAACCCTTCCCTGAGATGGTCAAGTACATGGAGGATTGCTGGCACTGCGTTCATCCCGAGTTCATTCAGGACCAACTGGGACGCTCACTGGAGCGGCTCGGGCTTCAGACTCTCGATGTCTGCCTGCTCCACAACCCCGAGTACTTTTTCCTGGACGCCAGGAAGCGAAACGCCAGACCGCTCGGGGAGCTTCGCGACGAGTTCTATCGCCGGCTCACGGAGGCATTCCGCTTTCTCGAGTCCGAGGCGCGCGCGGGGAAGATCCGATGGTACGGTGTCTCCTCAAACAGCTTGGGATCGCCTGCGAATGACCCTGAGGCGACCTCCCTCGCCCGGATGCTCGAAGCGGCGCGAGAAGCGGGAGGGGCCACTCACCACTTCGCCGTCGCGCAGTTCCCCATGAACCTCTTCGAGGCCGGGGGGGCGCGCGAGCAGAACAACGGGCCGGGGCATCGTGAAACTGTGCTCGAGACCGCCTCTCGAGAACGGATCGGCGTGCTGGTGAACCGCCCGCTCAACGCCATCACGGACAACGGGATGGTGCGGCTGGCTGACTTCTCGGTCGGAGAGGCCGAGGTCGACCTGGAGCAGAAGCTCAGAGCGGTCGGCGAGCTGGAGGCGGAATACCACCGTGACATCGCGCCCCGGATCGAGCTGCCGAGCGGAAGCACGTCGCCGGCTGATTTCTTCCGCTGGGCGGACCAGCTTCGCGAGCTGGAGGAGAAGCTGCAAAGTCTGGAGCACTGGCGCGACGTGACCGGCCGGATGATCCTCCCTCATATCCGCCAGATTGCGAACGCGTTCAACAGAATGCTCTCGGGAACTCTCGCCGAGCGATGGCAGGCTTGGTGGACTCGCTACTCCGCCGAGTTTCGAGAGGTGTTGGTCGAGCTGGGCCGCCGGGCAGGGCTCAAGAGCCAGTCTCAGAGCCTTTCAGCGGCCGCGCTGGTCGATCCGTTTCTCCCGCCAGAGCGACGGCGCGAAAGCCTCTCGCGCAAAGCGCTCTGGGTCCTGGCCAGCACGCCTGGGGTGAGCGCGGTGCTGAACGGCATGAGGCATCCGGGGTACGTTGACGACTCGACCGGGATCTTGGGCTGGCCATTGTTGGAAGATGTCCTCCCGATTTACAAGGCGACCGCAAAGGACGACCCTGAGCGATGATGATGAGACTGTTTGGGTCCACCGGAGTCCACGTCTCCGTGATCGGGCAGGGCACGTGGCGCATGGGAGAGGACCGCGGCGCGCAACAGGCCGAGATCGCCGCGCTCAGGCTCGGGATCGAGCTCGGCATGACGCACATCGACACCGCGGAGATGTATGGAGACGGCGGGGCCGAGCGCGTCGTGGCGAAAGCGATCAAGGGGCGTCGCGACCGCGTGTTCCTTGCGACCAAAGTGCTCCCGCAGAACGCGTCGCACGCGGGCGCCATCAAGGCGTGCGAGCAGTCGCTCAAGCGCCTGGAAACCGACCACGTGGACCTCTATCTCCTCCACTGGTGGAGCGGTCGCCATCCCGTCGGCGAGACGATGAAAGCGATGGAAGAGCTTGTCCGGCTAAGATTGACCCGCTTCATCGGGGTCAGCAACTTCGACGTGGAGCAGATGAAAGCCGCTCAGGCCGCGCTCACGCGTGAGCGGCTCGCCTGCAATCAACTGCTCTATCATCTGCGCGACCGATCCATCGAGGACGAGCTGCTCCTGCACTGCGAGAAGGAGAGCATCGCGGTGGTGGGGTATACGCCGCTCGCGCGGGGCGGCTATATGCGCGGCGCGGTTGCCGAGATCGCCAACACGCGGGGTGTCACCCCGCGCCAGGTCGCGCTGAACTTTCTCGCCCGACGGCCGTCTCTCTTCACGATTCCGAAAGCGAGCCGGATCGAGCACGTCAGAGACAACGCCGCGGCCCTCGACTTCACGCTCACGCCGGAAGAGATCAACACGATCGACGGCGAGCGATAGGAGCGACTCCGCATGTTTACCGAGGAGCTGTGGAAGTCGATCGAGGGAATCTACGGGGCGATCGTCCGGCATCCGTTCGTGACCGGACTCACGGATGGGTCGCTTCCCCGCGAGAGCTTTCAATTTTACGCGGTTCAGGACGCGCTCTACCTCCGCCAGTTCGCGCGCGCGTTGTCGATCACGGCGGCGCGCGCGCCGCAGGACGACTGGATCATCATGCTCAACGAGCACTCGGCCGGAGCGCTCAAGGTCGAGCGTTCGCTCCACGAGAGCTTCTTCAAAGAGTTCGGCCTGAAATCGGCGGACATCGACGCGACGCCCCTCGCTCCCACAAACCTCGCGTACGTGAGCTACCTGCTGGCCGTGGCCTACTCCGAGCCCTTTCACGAGGCTGTTGCGGCGCTGCTCCCCTGCTACTGGATCTATTGGGAAGTCGGCAAAGAGCTGGAACGAGCCGGCTCACCCGATCCGCTCTACGCGCGCTGGATCGCCACGTACGCCTCCGAAGAGTTCGGGGCCGTGGTGCGCGCGGTCCTCGAGGCGACGGACCAGATCGCCGGGCGCCTTCACACGGACGAGCTCGACGCGATGCGCCGGCACTTCGTCACGACCAGCCGATACGAGTGGATGTTCTGGGAGATGGGCTACAGGCAGCAACCCTGGCCGCTTTGACACGAGGCTTGGCGTCCGGCACTGCGAACCCCGGACCCCGATCCCCGTGTCAATCGAAGACGGGAAGTTGTAGGCGGAGCGCTAAGGAGATGGAAGAATCAGCGGAGTTGAAGAAGGCGATTGAGCTGTGGCAGGAGGCCTATCGGCTGCAGATGGACGGGGAGCTCGATCGCGCGATCGAGATCTATCAGCGCTCCATCGACGCGTACCCGACGGCCGAGGCCTACACGTTCAAAGGGTGGGCCATGAGCTTCCAGGGCCGGTTGGAGGAGGCCACGGCCGAATGTTTGAAAGCGATTCAGATCGATCCCGACTTCGGCAACCCATACAACGACATCGGCGTCTACCTGATGCAGCAAGGGAAGCTTGACGAAGCCATCCCGTGGCTCCAAAAAGCGAAGCAAGCGAAACGTTACGACCCGAAGCAATTCCCTTACATGAACCTCGGCCGGATCTACATCAAACAGGGGCGCTGGTGGGATGGGTTGCGCGAGTTCGAACAGGCCGCGCAAGCGGCTCCGAACGACGCCGATACCCGTCGAGCGCTCCACGATCTCCGTGGCCGGTTCAACTAGTGCGTGAAGAGTGAAGTGTGAAGCGTGAAGAGTTCACAAAAAGGAAGGCAGCACAAAGTAGAGGATGAAGACGTGGAGTTTGAAATGCATTGCCTCACTCTTCATGCTTCATGCCTTCCCCAAGCTCTTCACTCTTCACTTTTCACGCTTCACGTTTTTCCGACGCTTCACGCTTCACGCTTCACGCTTCACGTGCCGCGATGAGCGACAAATACGATATCGCGATCATCGGGGGTGGCATTGTCGGCTTGGCGACTGCGCTTGCGCTCTCCGAACGCTTTCCGAACAGGCGCCTCGTGATCCTCGAAAAGGAGCCCCACGTCGGTTCTCACCAGACCGGCCACAACAGCGGCGTGATCCATTCAGGGATCTATTACCGTCCTGGCTCGTACAAAGCGAAGCTCTGCGTCGAGGGCGCGCGACTCATGACGAGCTTTTGCGACGCGAACAGCATCCCGTACGAGCGCTGCGGAAAAGTCATCGTCGCCACGCATGAGCGCGAGCTCCCGCGCCTTGATGCGCTCTACGAGCGAGGCGTCGCCAACGGCGTGCCCGGACTTGAGATGATCGGTCCCGAGCGCCTGAAAGAGATCGAGCCTCATGCGTACGCCCTCCGGGCGCTCCACTCCCCTCATACCGGGATCGTGGATTTCAGCGCCGTCGCGCGGGCGATGCAAGCAAATCTTCTGCAGCGCGGCGCGGAGATCCTGACCAGCGCCCGGGTGTCGAGAATCCACCGCGTCGATCAAGCGCTGCGCCTTCAGACCGGCCGGGGAGAAGTGCAAGCGCGCCACCTGGTCAACTGTGGCGGGCTCTACTCAGACACGATCGCCCGCATGGGTGGCGCGCGAGCATCTGTTCGGATCATCCCCTTCAGAGGGGAGTACTACATGCTCCGGCCGGAGCGACGGCATCTCGTCAGAGGCTTGATCTACCCGGTCCCGGACCCTGAGTTCCCGTTCCTCGGCGTGCAC
>DATEAO010000017.1:0-5687 GCA_035288345.1 Candidatus Methylomirabilota bacterium
TATCGAGGCACTCAAGGGAACCCGGTGCTCTTCGCCTCTCAGATCTTTCCAGGGTTGCTGAGGCTCGAGGGGGATGAGGGGGCGAAGTCTCTGATTGAGAGGGAGCGCACGCACGTCATTCAGGTGCCCTTCGATCTCGCCATGCCCGCTGACGTGGACACCTTGGAAGACTACAACGCAATCGCGAAAGAGTTCCAGCCCCCTTTATCCTGACACGTATGCCTCATCACCGCGTTCCGGCAGCCTGTCGTGCGAAGAGAGAGTGCAGGGAAGCCGAGCTGTAGGGCGTTTCGTCAAGTTGTTGTACACTAATCAGCGGAGATAAGTCGCGCATGCGAGAAGAGATCAGGAAGATCCAGGCAATGATGGAGGAGGCGAGCTACATTACGGACGCCCCCGTCGCCACCTCGGTCTATCTTGCGATGACCCTCAAGAAGCCGCTCCTGATTGAGGGGCCGGCCGGGGTGGGGAAGACCGAAGTCGCCAAGGTGATGGCGAGGATGCTCGGAACCAACCTGATCCGCTTGCAATGTTATGAGGGGCTGGACGCCTCCACCGCGCTCTACGAGTGGAACTACCCGAAGCAGCTTTTGCGGATCAAGCTGGAAGAGACGAACCAAGGCTCCGCGGACGAGAAGGAGGCGGTGATCTTCTCGGAGCCGTTTCTTCTGAAGCGGCCGCTCTTGCAGGCGATCAGCCAGGATGGCCAGCCCCCGGTGCTCCTCATAGACGAATGCGATCGCTCGGACGAAGAGTTCGAGGCCTTCCTCCTGGAAGTGCTGTCCGACTTTCAGGTGACGATCCCCGAGATCGGGACAATCAAAGCCCAACATTATCCGTACGTCGTGATTACCTCGAACCGGATCCGCGAGCTCTCCGACGCGCTGAGACGTCGCTGCCTCTACCTCTGGATCGATTACCCGACGCTTGAAAAAGAGCTGCAGATCGTTCACACGAAAGTGCCCGGCATCAACGCGGGCTTGGCGTCAGAGGTGACGCGGGTCGTTCAGGCGCTCCGTCAGATGAAGCTCTCAAAGGTGCCGGGCGTGGCCGAGACCCTGGACTGGGCCAATGCCTTGGTCTCGCTGCACGCCGACCATCTGGACGAGGAGCTGGTGCGAGAGACCATCGGCTGTTTCGTGAAGGATGTGGATGACGTGAAGCGCGTGCAGTCCACGCTGGCCACGAGCGGCCTGGGGTCGCTCACGGGGATCCCAACGATAGCTTGACGTGGCCGGACGAAATCTCGCCAACGCGGTGATCAAATTCTGCCGCCTGCTTCGCGCCGAAGGCGTTGGCGTCACCCCCTCCGAGAGTGTTGACGCGCTGCGCGCGCTCGGGTGCCTTGACCTCGGTGACCGCAATGAGGTCTACTGGGGGTTGCGCGCGGTGCTCACCGCGGGACCGGAAGACATTCCCATCTTTGATCGGCTCTTTGCCGAGTTCTGGAGCCTCGCCAATTCAACGCCGCCGGAGTTTTTGGGGGGGCCTGTCTCCCCCGCTGAGTCATCCGATGACTCAGAGCCTCAGGGGGGACTCCCCCAGAAGGCTCAGGTGTTAGCCCTTCAGGAGTGGCTGGGGGAGCCGGAAGCCGACACCGAGCCCACAGGGATGCCGAGTGTGAGCGATCGGGAAGCATTCCTCGAAAAAGACTTCTCGACATTCACGCCGGATCAGCTCGACGAGATCGTGCGCCTGGTCGTTCAGATCGCCCGAAAGCTTGCCTCCCGCCTCTCCCGCCGCCGCCGGCCAACGACGAAGCGCGGGCGCGTCGATCTGAGACGGACCATGCGCCGCAACCTCACGAGAGGGGAGATGATTGATCTCAGCTTTCGGGAGCGGAAGCGCCAAAAGATCCGGCTTGTCGTGCTCTGCGATGTCTCAGGCTCCATGGATCTCTACAGCCGGTTTCTCCTCCAGTTCCTCTTCGCGCTCCAGCACGCGTTCGGCCGCGTTGAGACGTTCGCCTTCAGCACGCGTCTGACGCACATCACCCCCCACCTTCGGGGCCGCTCGTATCTGTGGGCGCTCAGGAATCTCCGCGCGGTGCGTGACTGGTCGGGGGGAACGAAGATCGGAGAGAGCCTGGCCACTTTCAATCGCGAGCACGGGGCGCGCTTGCTGGATCGACGGACCATCGTCCTGATCCTCTCTGATGGCTGGGACACGGGTGAGCCTGCGCTCTTGGAGCGAGAGCTTCGACAGATCCGGCGTCGCGCCGGGCGGCTGATCTGGCTGAACCCGCTGCTGGGGAGCTCGAACTATGAGCCGTTGACCCGCGGGATGTCCACCGCGCTCCCGTACCTCGACACGTTCGCCCCGGCCCACAATCTGGCGAGCCTCCGGAACCTCGCCCGGCACCTGCATCTATAGAAGCTCGGAGGGGGATTCCACCCCCCTTCCGATGCCTCGCCGCAATGGGCTATGCGCGGGCACAGCCCGCGCCCGGACTTGGCAGCATTCAGCAATCAGCTTTCAGCCGTCAGCCCTGGGAGAAATTTCGCTTGACGAACCAGCCGCTCCCTTTTAGGGTAACCGCCGAAGGCATAAGCGGGTCCCTGGCTAGTCCTTTCAAATTTCCTGTTCGGAACGGGTAAGCCCCTGAAGAGGTGCTTATGATCCCGGCCACCTTTGAATACCACGCCCCGACCTCGATCCAAGAAGCGACCAGCCTCCTTACCGGGCTCGGAGAAGATGCGAAAATCCTTTCCGGAGGCCAAAGTCTCATCCCGTTGATGAAACTGAGGCTCGCTGCTCCAACGCATCTTATCGACATCAATCGCATTTCCGGACTGTCGTACCTCGAGGAAGCCGACGGCTTTCTAAGGATCGGCGCGCTCAGTCGAGAATCAGATCTAGAGGAATCGGAGCTGATTCGAACTAAGTACCCGATTCTTTACGACACGAGCAAGGTTATTGCCGATCCATTGGTGAGGAACCTGGCCACGGTTTGTGGCAATCTGGCCCACGGCGATCCCGCCAACGACCACCCCGCCACGATGCTCGCGTTGGACGCGGAAGTCGTGGCGGTTGGAAACGCAGGCTCGCGCCGCATCGGGGTCGCGGCGTTCTTTACCGGCCCGTTTACCACCGCGCTCAAGCAAGGCGAGATCCTCACCGAAATCCGAATTCCGGTTCCTCCTCCCCGAAGCGGCGGCGCGTATCTGAAGCTCGAGCGCAAGGTCGGAGACTTCGCCACCGCTGCGGTGGCAGCCCAGATCAGCCTGAGCGCGGCCGGTGTCTGTGAGCGGGTGGGGATCGGCCTGACAAATGTCGGCTCCACGCCCATAAAGGCGAAGAAAGCGGAAGCGTTTCTTCAGGGCAAGCGACCGGACGAAGCCGCGATCAAGCAGGCGGCTCAACTGGCGGCCCAAGAATCGCGGCCTAGCGATGACCTTCGGGGACCCGCCGAGTACAAGCGCGATCTGGTGAGAGTGTTGACAACGCGCGCGCTCAAGAAAGCAGTCGAGCGCGCGACGCAGGGGAGGTAGGGGTATGCAGATCCAAGTCAGCATCAATGGCGAGAAGCACCAAGTCGACGTGGAGCCCAGGCTCCTGCTCGTGCATTTGATTCGAGAGGTGCTGAGGCTGACAGGCACCCACATCGGCTGTGACACCACCCATTGCGGGGCTTGCACGGTCCTGCTCGATGGGCGGCCGGTCAAGTCGTGCACGCTCTTCGCTGTTCAGGCCACCGGCAAGGAGATCATGACGGTTGAGGGCCTGGAGCTTGACGGCATGCTGCATCCGGTCCAAGAAGGATTCATGGCGGAGCATGGTCTTCAGTGCGGCTATTGCACGCCCGGCATGCTGATGACAAGCTACGCATTTCTCCAGAAGAACCCTGACCCGTCAGAGGAGGAGATCCGATGGGCGATCTCCGGGAACCTCTGCCGGTGCACCGGCTACGTGAACATCGTGAAAGCGATCCAGTACGCCGCGAACAAGGCGCGGCAGGGAGGGTCATGATGGCGCTCAGGACCTCACCAGAAATCGGAGGGATGGGGCATTCGATCAAGCGCAAGGAGGACCCGCGCTTTATCCGGGGCAAGGGAAACTACGTCGACGATGTCCAGCTCCCGGGCATGCTCTATCTCGACATCGTCAGGAGCCCCTACGCACACGCCAAGATCAAAAAGATCGATAGCTCGAAGGCGCTCGCGACCCCCGGAGTGGCGGCCGTCATCACCGGGCAGGACCTCGCCAAGTACAACCTTCACTGGATGCCGACCCTGATGTCCGACACGCAGATGGTCCTCCCGGTGGAAAAGGTGATGTATCAGGCCCAGGAGGTGGCGGCTGTGCTGGCCACGAGCCGTTACGCTGCCGCCGATGGGGCCGCGGCCGTCGAGGTGGAGTACGAGCCGCTTCCCGTCGTCGTGGATCCGAAGAAGGCGCTTCGGCCCGACGCTCCGGTGCTCCGCACCGATAAGAAGGACAAGAAGGATAACCACATCTGGCACTGGGAGTGGGGTAACAAGGACTCGACCGATCGCGCCTTCCGCGACGCCGACGTCACCGTCAAGCAGGAGATATACCTTCCCCGGATCCACGTGGCTTCGATTGAGACCTGTGGATGCGTTGCGCACTTCGACAAGGTGAATGGAAAGCTCACGGTCTGGATGACGACTCAAGCTCCTCATGCGATCCGCACAGTGTTCGCGCTGGTGGCAGGTCACGTCGGCCTCGCGGAACACAAGATCCGGATCATTTCTCCCGATATCGGCGGCGGCTTCGGAGGAAAGGTGCCGGTGTATCCGGGCTACGTGATCGCGGTTGCCGCGTCCGTGCTCACCGGCAAGCCCGTCAAGTGGATCGAGGACCGGATGGAGAACCTGCAGGCCGATTCGTTCGCCCGCGACTACCACATCGCCGCCGAGCTGGCGGCGAAGAAGGACGGCACGCTCACCGCGCTCAAGATCAAGACGATCGCTGACCACGGCTACGCCGATGCCGCTGCCAATCCCTCGAAGTTCCCGGCCGGGCTCTTCCACATCTGCACCGGCTCGTATGACTTCAAAGCGGCCCACGTCGAAGTGGACGGCGTCTACACGAACAAGCCTCCGGGAGGGATCGCGTACCGCTGCTCGTTCCGCGTGACCGAAGCGGTGCACACGATCGAGCGGATGGCAGATCTCATGGCCCACGAGCTGGGGATGGACCCCGCAGAGTTTAGGCTCAAGAACTTCATCAAGCCTGAGCAGTTCCCTTACAAGTCAGCGCTCGGGTGGGAGTACGACAGCGGCAACTATGCCGGCGCGCTCCAGAAAGCGATGGAGAAGATCGGGTACGCCGAGCTACGGCGCGAGCAAGCCGAGAAGCGGAAGCGTGGCGAGCTGATGGGGATCGGGATCTCCAGCTTTACCGAAATCGTCGGCGCGGGACCGTCCAAGCACTTCGATATCCTCGGGCTCAAGATGTTCGATAGCTGCGAGATTCGAATTCATCCCACTGGTAAAGCCATCGCGCGCTTTGGGACCAAGTCTCAAGGACAGGGGCACGAGACCACGTACGCTCAGATCTTGGCCGAGGAGCTGGGAATCCCAGCGGCCGATATTCAGATTGAGGAAGGTGACACCGACACCGCGCCGTATGGGCTCGGCACTTATGCCAGCCGCTCGACGCCTGTGGCTGGCGCGGCCGCGGCTATGGCGGCGCGAAAGATCCAAGACAAGGCGAGAAAGATT
>DATEAO010000018.1:0-3551 GCA_035288345.1 Candidatus Methylomirabilota bacterium
GTCTACGGCAGGATGGATTTTGCCACCCGTGATCGCTACCGTCACGTCGTGGAGAAGATCGCGAAGAGCAGCCGGCTATCCGAAGGCGAGGTGGCGCGCACAGCGATCCGATTGGCCCGCGAGGGCCCGGCCAAGAAAGGCGGCGACGATCGAGCGGCACATGTTGGCTTCTACCTGATCGACAAGGGATTGCCGCAGCTCGAACGAACGGCGGAGGTGCGCCTATCCATCTCTGAGGCGCTTCAGCGAATGAGCTGCCAGTTTCCTTTGCTTCTCTATCTCGGCACGATCACGCTGATGACGGTGATCTTCACCGGAAGCTTACTGGCGAAGGCGCATGCCGGTGGGTTACATGGTTGGATACTCGTGCTGATTGGTACCCTCTCGCTTCTGTGCGCAAGTCAGCTAGCGGTGGCGCTGGTGAACTGGCTGGCGACGTTACTGGCGACGCCGCACTTGCTGCCGCGAATGGACTTCTCCGGAGGAATTCCGCCGGAATCGCGCGCGCTGGTGGTGATCCCGACTATGCTCATAAGCGCTCAGAACATAGAGGATCTGCTCGAGGCGCTTGAAGTCCGGTTCCTGGCAAACCGGGACGAGAACCTGCACTTCGGCCTGTTGACTGATTTTCGGGACGCGCACGAGGAAACGATTTTGGAGGACGAGCCGCTGTTGCGGCTGGCCCAGAAGGGAATCGAAGAGTTGAATGAAAAGTACAGGAGCGCAAAAGGCGACACGTTCTTCCTCTTTCATCGCCCGCGCCGATGGAATCCTCGGGAGCGGATTTGGATGGGGTACGAACGTAAGCGAGGGAAGCTTGCGGAATTGAATTCGCTCCTGCGCGGCGGCTCAGGGGATCGCTTTTCACTCGTCGTCGGTAAGACTGCAGTGTTATCGAACGTGAAGTACGTGATCACCCTTGACACGGATACGCAACTCCCGCGCGACTCGGCGTGGCAGTTTGTGGGAGCCATGGCGCACCCGCTGAATCGCGCGCGGTACGACGAAGACAAGCAGCATGTCTCTGAGGGGTACGGCGTCCTTCAGCCACGCGTGGCCGTGAGCCTGCCAGGCACGAACCGGTCGCGGTATGCGCGACTGTGCGGGAGTGAGCCGGGCATCGACCCGTACACGCGCGCCGTCTCCGATGTGTACCAGGACGTGTTCGGTGAAGGCTCCTTCATTGGCAAGGGGATCTATGACGTTGATGCGTTCGAGCGGGCGCTCAATGGGCGATTTCCCGAGAACCGGATTCTCAGCCACGACCTTTTGGAAGGGTGCTACGCGCGGGCGGGGCTGTTGAGCGATGTGCAGTTGTACGAGGAATATCCACCTCGCTACAGCGCGGACGTAAGCCGTCGGCACCGCTGGATTCGCGGGGATTGGCAGCTTGCGGGGTGGTTGCTGCCGCGCGTTCCAGGCCACGGCGCGGGCCGTCAGAGGAATCCGCTCTCGGGACTGTCCCGATGGAAGATCTTCGACAATCTTCGTCGTAGTCTCGTGCCTTCGGCATTGACACTCCTGTTGCTGCTGGGCTGGACGGCCTTGTCACCGGCCTGGTATTGGACCTTGTCGGTGATCGGAATCATCCTGATTCCTTCTCTGAGTGCCTCCATTCTGGATCTGTTTCAGAAGCCGGGCGACATGCTGCTGAGTCAGCACCTCGCCGCCGCGGTACGCTCGGCTGGCCGGCACTTCGCTCAGGCGGCATTTACCCTCGCGTGTCTCCCCTACGAGGCCCTCTTCAGTCTGGATGCGATTGTGCGCACGGCCGGGCGGATGCTGGTCACACACACACGACTTCTGGAATGGAGTCCGTCGAGCGACCCGGATCGCCATAGCCGCAGGGACCTCGTCGCCTTGTGCCGGTCGATGTGGATCGCCCCCGTTCTCGCCGCTGCCGCGGTGATCTATCTGACACTATCGAGGCCGGTCGCGCTCGCGGTGGCTGGACCCATCCTGGGCCTCTGGTTTGCCTCCCCCGCTATCGCCTGGTGGATCAGCCGGCCGCTCGCTCGCCGCGGAACAAGGCTGACGGCTGACCAGACCGTCTTTCTCCAGAAGCTTTCGCGAAAGACGTGGGCGTTCTTCGAGACATTCGTCGGCCCGGAAGATCATTGGCTGCCACCTGATAGCTATCAGGAGCATCCCGTTGCTGTGGTCGGGCATCGCACGTCGCCGACCAACATGGGCCTTGCGCTACTCGCGAATTTGTCCGCGTACGACTTCGGCTACATTCCAGCCGGACAACTCATCGAGCGCACTGCGTATGCACTCCGCACGATGGAAGCCTTGGAACGGCACCGAGGCCACTTCTACAACTGGTATGACACCCAGTCTCTGAAACCGCTGCCGCCCCTGTACGTTTCGACGGTGGACAGCGGGAACCTCGCGGGCCATCTGCTGACATTGCGGCCGGGTCTGCTCGGACTTCCCGATCACAAGATCCTGGGGTCGCGAGTGTTTGAGGGGCTCAGCGACACACTGAGGATTCTCGTGGACGCTGCGGGAGGAGCCGCTCCGGCCCAGCTCGCTCAACTTCAGGAGGATCTGGCGTCCGCATCCGATTCCCGGCCAACCACGCTCGCAGCGGCGCGGCTGTGCCTTGACCGGCTGGCGACGTCCGCCGCGGATGTGGTCGGCGGTTTCGATACTGACCCCGAGAGCCAAGCGAAGTGGTGGGCAGGTGCCCTCGCTCGGCAATGCCAGGCTGCCGTCGATGAGCTGACGTTTCTCGCTCCGTGGATCTTGCTGTCGGCCCCTCAGAATAGGCTCAGCGACTTTCGCGGCATCAACGAGATCCCGACGCTGCGCGAATTGGCAAGACTTGATGTGGAGCTGGTGCCGGCAATCGAGCGTCGCCTCGGCTCGGGCGCGACGCACGAGGAGAGCAAGTGGTTTGGTGAGCTTCAAGGGCTCATCACGCAGGCGAGCCACCGCGCCAGGGCCAGGATTGCGGCCATCGAACGGTTTGCACTGCAATCAAGCGAACTCGCCGGGATGGAGTATGACTTCCTATTCGACAAGGCGCGTCATCTGCTGGCTATTGGGTACAATGTTGGTGAGCGCCGGCGGGACTCGAGTTACTACGATCTGCTGGCCTCGGAAGCGAGATTGTGCAGTTTCGTGGCGATTGCGCAGGGGCAACTGCCGCAGGAGAGCTGGTTTGCCCTGGGACGCCTGCTCACTAACGCCGGGGGAGAGCCGATTCTCCTTTCGTGGAGCGGTTCGATGTTCGAGTACCTCATGCCGCTCCTGGTGATGCCGACCTACGAAAACACGCTGCTCGACGAGACCTACAAGGCAGCGGTGAAGAGGCAGATCGAGTATGGAAAGAAGCGCGGAGTGCCGTGGGGGAGCTCGGAATCCGGCTACAACACGATCGACGTTCATCTCAACTACCAGTACCGAGCGTTTGGCGTGCCCGGCCTGGGGCTCAAACGCGGGCTCGCCGAGGATTTGGTCATTGCACCGTATGCCTCGGCGCTCGCGCTGATGGTGGCACCCGAGGAGGCGTGCCTGAATCTGCAGCGACTCGCCGCTGAAGGGTT
>DATEAO010000019.1:0-3904 GCA_035288345.1 Candidatus Methylomirabilota bacterium
CCAACCCCAGCACGATGAGCACAGCCTCTCCCACGGTCACGACATATCCGAGTATCTCTATTTCCTTAGTAGCCTGTCGGATGATCTCTTCGGTTACGCCTCCGGAGTTGAATACCATTGCCTGCCACCTCCAGCGAATCAACCATAGAATGGTTCATGCGAGAAGTTCTCCGAGCTTCCACACCCGATCGGTCACTCCAGCCGCCATGGCCGGGGTGACCCGCAGGCTACTATGAATCCGGCGGAAGTTGAAGTAGCAGATGTAGAGCGCCACCATGGCCTTGAGGTTGGCCAGTTTCCTCGAGAAGCCATTAGTCAGTCGCGTGAATCGCCGAAGCTGCATCCGGATGGTGAGGTTGTGGCGCTCCACGTAGGACGTGCAGACCTTGAACCAATTTGGTCGTCCGGCGATCTCGGCTTTCTCCACACCCACCACGGCGGGTGGGCTGTACCGACCGCGCCCGGCATTCTCGGGCGCGTAGCTCTTCACGATCTGCGCGTAGTCCACGTCGGCCCCGACCCTTGATAGGGTCGAGTATGTGCGAGAGAAACTCAAGCAGTTCGAGTCCATGACGTGGTCAGACATTCTCATCCGGGTCAAGTCCACTGGAATCACTTCGTCAGCCAAGGTGATTTGTGCGGTGCGGCTCGCGCTCGGCTACGAGAGATTGGCCAGGACGACGTTGATGAGATTGTGAGCCTAGGCCTGTCCAGTGCGGAACGGGTCTGGGGAATTCAGGAAGATGACGTTCTCAAGCTGTTGTGGTGGGACCCCAACCACCAGATCTGCCCTTCGATGAGGAAGTAGCCCCCCGGCCTGTGGGCCATGAGGCCGCCACGACCCGCATCCTAGCGAGGCCGGCTCAGCCTAGCGGCGGTACTAACCCCGATCGCAGCCTTCCTTTTGCCTATCAGCTGAATTGCAAATTAGGACAGTACCACGGACCGCGCTCTCTGGCTCTGCCAACCGAAATGATGGTATCCTTACGCGGCCCATAGAAGGGAGATCCGCGTGCTTGAGCAGCTGAGAATCGAAGGCTTCAAGTCTTTCCGTAAACTCGAACTCGATCTTCCTCGCCTCACCGTCCTCTTTGGTCCCAACGCCGCAGGAAAAAGCAATATCCTCGATGCTGTTCAGGCCCTCTCTCGAATCGGAACAAGCCGTACTCTCGTGGAGGCACTTCGCAGTCCCATTCGCGGTTACCCAGTCGAGTCCTTTACGTTTCCTGCGGCCGGTCTGCCTGGTCTACTAGCCCTTGATTCTGCGCAATTTACTTTGGGCGCCGACCTTAAGATCGGCAGAGATCTCTATCGGTACCGAGTGGGTGTCAGTATCCTACCAATATCGGGAACGCTGACAATAGCCGATGAATATCTGACGTCGCTAAATCAGAAACGTGAACCTCGAGGGAATGCTGATATTGAGGTAGCTGGCGACAAGCTAAGCATCAGGCGGAGGAGCAAGCCCGGAAGGCCGCGAAAAGAGAACCTCGGCCAGAACTACGCGGTGTTGTCGGATCCAAGACTTGGCGCCCCAGAATATCGGGCACTTGAGCGTGTCCGCGGCGAATTGTCTGGGTGGCGTACGTACTATCTAGATCCGCGCGTCGCTATGCGCGAAGCCCGGTCGCCCGTAGAAGTCTCCGACATTGGCGTCTTAGGCGAAGATATCGCTCCCTTTCTCTATCGCCTGAGGGCAGACAAACCCAAGCACTTCGACGCCGTACGGAGAACACTTCGCTCTCTCGTGCCTAGTGTCGAAGACGTGATTGTGGATCTTGATAAGCGCCGCGGCACTTTGGATGTTCTCGTTCGGCAGGACGGCATCGATTTCTCCTCAAGGATCGTCTCGGAAGGAACACTTCGTGTCCTTGCTCTGTCCGCAATCGCCGCTAACCCTTGGAAGGGATCTCTCCTGGCCTTCGAAGAACCAGAGAATGGTGTGCACCCGAGACGTCTAGAATTGATCGCGAAACTACTCGTGTCTCTAGCATTGCAGGAAGGTCAGCAAGTTATCGTGACGACCCACTCTCCGTTGTTCTGTGAAGCAGTGTTGCACCAGAGTCGCTCCAACTCAGACCTCGTTGCACTCCTCCGCGTCAGAAAGACGCGCGCCGCAACGGAAGCGTCTGTGTTCCGAGTGACCGGACCGCTGTTTAGCGACGTCGAAATCTCAGAGGGTTTGACGTCAAAATCAGAAGATGGTCGCTTTGAAGCACTTCTGCTACGCGGGTTTCTGGATGCCTGAATACCTCGTTGACATATTCGCAGAGGACCTTGCACACGAAGCCCTGATCAAGCCCCTAGTAGTCCGCCTGGCAAGTGAGTCGCAAGTTGATGTCGAGGTCCGAGTGATTTCGGCGCGTGGCGGTCATCCTCGGGTGAAGGAGGAGCTCGCGGTATATAGGACAGTTGTTGAAAGGGGGCTCCTCGATCGGGTCCCGGACCTCATCGTCGTAGTCATTGATGGCAATTGCACCGGTTACCACAGGGCTAGAATGGTCCTCGAGCAGGCCGCCGGTACGACCCTCATGAGCAAGGGCGTAATCGCTTGCCCTGACCCACATGTTGAACGATGGTATATGGCTGATCCGCCGTCGTTCAAGACGGTCGTGGGGACACAACCGCGACTAGGTAAGAAGAAGTGCGACCGAAACAAGTACAAGCAGATGCTGGCAAAGTCTCTAGCGGATGGTGGTCATCCACCCACGTTGGGCGGCACTGAGTTCGCTCCGGAGCTGATTGCGGCGATGGATCTCTATCGTGCTGGTAAGAACGAAAAGAGCCTAAAGCATTTTACCGATGATCTCAGAGCGGCCCTCCACATCCTCAGCCAGCGGCCCGAGTGATCACCGCCCTGGACGCAAGAGATGTTGGCCACTGTGTGGTCTTGCCCAGTTTGATGGACAGTCCGAAGTTAGACTTTCCTGGCAGACGTCAATCCCGCGCTTCGCCGCACGGCTGGACGAGTACGGTCGTCCGTGGTAGGCCATGCGGTCGGCGGCGAGACGTACCGGCAGGCGTGGTGCGGCACAGGCGTCGAGTCCGCGCGCTCTCGCGGACCACGTCCACGCTCCACGAGGCGCTCGAGCCGCCGCTGAACCGCAGCGCCGTCGACCTGGTCGACGTCCCGCTCCTTGAGCAGCAGTTGCTCCCGCTCGTCTGGAAGGGCAGGCGGATCACGCACCCGGCCGTCGCAGCTGCCGCCCGAGCGGTACGGCAGAAGGCCCCTGCTCAGATCTGGCGACCCCGCGTCGGAAGTTGTCACGGCGCGGATGAGTTGTGCCGTAGCAATGGGACGCGCTCGGCCAGCGCGGACGAAGATGTGGCCGTTCGGGCGCCCTTCTCAAACGTGAGCGCCGCTGAGACTTATGACTTCCTCACTCACGGGCGAACGGCGCAGGATATCGTGTCGCGTTTTTCTCCAACTTCGCTTGAACAACCTCGGTTGCGTCGACATCCAGTGCATTAGCCAGATTCAACCCATAAATGACAACGTCCGCCAATTCGGACTCAATGGCGAGCCGTGTGGTGTCATCAAGACTCTGTGACAGACAGCTATCATCCGTTCGCCACTGAAAGCATTCAAGCAGTTCGGCAGCCTCAACCACAATCGCCTCCGCCACGTTCTTCGGGTTGTGAAACCGTGTCCAATTTCGGATAGCGGCAAACTCCCTGACTGCCTTTTGAAGCTGCCTCAGGCTTACATTCTCATTCCTTTCTTGCGAATCACTCATCGACCTATCTCTCGGTCAGTGCAGGGCCAATTTCAAGCAGTGACAACTGTCTCGCCGGTTCCCTCGGGATACGTCGACGCGGTCGCTCGCAAGGCTCCATAAGAGCTAATGAAACCACCTCATCGAACGAATGTGCAGAGTAACTGGGAAAGATCTTCAGGCGTTCG
>DATEAO010000020.1:0-3840 GCA_035288345.1 Candidatus Methylomirabilota bacterium
ATTGCTTGCCCCTGTCTTCGAATCCGTCGTACCTTGCGCATGGGTGGCTTCTCCTCTTCTCGTGAGATCTCGCTCGCCAAAGCGTCTCACCTGTTTGGGGAGTTGCCACTCGAATTTCAACTGAACCTAGCACTCCTTCCCCCCGTGAGCCTGTAGCGATGTAGCTACCTCATCGGAGTCTGTCGGGTAACGGAAGTGCCACCCCTGCTCGCGAAACCAGCGCTCAATCGCGGCAAACAGCCTGGGCGGATGCAAATGGACGTGCAAATCAAAAATCTGCTGCGCCAGTTCTGACTCTTTCAACGCGCCGCTCTCAGACTTTGAATGGCGCGTTTGGCCTGGTTCAGATGTTCAATCTCGTGGACCCGGAAGACCACCGCGTACGCCTTCCAGTCCAGCTCCTCGATCCAGTGAATCACTCCTTCGCTCCCATCGGGCTGTTTCGCATTGATCACCATCATAACTGGCGCGCGAGCCTCAGAGGTGAAGTTGCCGGGAATCTTTGAAAGGATCTCAAGGATCTCCGTGTGAAGTTGCTTCAGCTCGCCCACCAAGCCGGGCCAGGGACGGTCGAGCGGCGCCATTGACTGCAGCGAGGCAGGAATGGGCTTGTCTGATGGCCGTTCTCCACGCAGCAGGCAGCGCAGCTCTTCCACGCCTGGTCGATGGCTTTCAACAAGGTGATCGACGACCTCCTGCACGCACCACTCTTCCGGCGACGGCCGCCGGCGAGCCTCGGCCGCCGAGACGCCATCCAAGAACTCCTCTGTGGCCGCGAAGGCTGCCCGTACTCGCTCATGGACCTCCCGTGGAGAAAGCAGTGTCCCTTTGCGATGGAGATAGTCGCGCGCCTTCTCCTGCTCGGGCAAAAGTTTCGTCATCGCTCTCTCCCGAGATAGCGGAGCACCGCATCCTCGCAGAAGCGATTCGCCTTCGAAAGCGTGAACGCGTTGGGCTCAAAGGTGAGCTGAAGTGAGATGCCATCCACAAGCGCGAGAATGATCGCGCCGGCCTGCAGTGGATTGACCCGCCTGAAGATACCGGCTTTTGTCCCAGCCGTGACAATGTCTCCGATGACCCTGCGCAGGCGGTCGTAGAGGCCGGCGTTGATGGCGGCCAGCTCACCGTCGTGCATCATCTCCCCCCAGAACTCGACCAATACAACCCAGAACTCTCGATTTGTGGCCGCCACATCCAGGCAAGCGCTGATCAGCGAACGAAGCCGGGCGCGCGGCTCCCGGACCCCGCGCGCCGCTGCGATCACCCGGCGGTTCAGGTCTGACATCACCTGCCCCAGCGCCGCAATCAGAATCGCCCGCTTATCTTTAAAGTAGTAGTGAAGGATCCCCTGGCTCACTCCGGCCTCGCGCGCGACCTTCTTCATGGTGAGACCCGAATAGCCTTCGTGGGCCAGACAGCGGATGGTCGCCCGCACAATCTCGCCTCGGCGGACAGGCGCAACCCCGATTTTCGGTGTCATGTGAGCGGGAGCGCGAAACCTTTTTTTGGTCGGACGACCAATTATCTTAGGCAGGAGCGGCTCTGTCAAGAGCGAATCGAACGCTTCCCTTCTTAATGAGAGGTACGGACGGCGTGATGACGCCGCGCTATCGCGGCGCGGGATGGTGTCTGCTCACCGGGAAGTCGGGGCCGTCTCCGGAGCGGTGAGCATATTGCGGAGCGCTGCCTGAAGCGCCGCCAGATCGAACGGCTTCATCAGGGCGTGGGGAACTTTCTTGAGGTACGCGTCGGTCTCAGGGGTCAGCGAGTCGCCGGTGATGAGGAGCATCCGATTCGCGAGCTTCGGGTCGATGGCCAAGATCTCTCGCGCCAGCTCCTGGCCGGTGCCGTCGGGAAGCCGGTAGTCATAGATGACCACGTCGAATGCGTGCCGGCGCACTTTCTCTATCGCCTCGCTTACGGTTGACGCGATCTCGACATCGCTGTGTGTGGGCCCGAGCGCCTGCTCGAAAAACCGCCGGATGTGAGGCTCGTCATCCACCACTAAAATCTTCTTCCCGGTCAGCGCGTCGGAGGCCGCCGCTTCCGCGGCGACCTCCTTGACCGCCTCGCCGTCACCGACCGGGAGTGTGATCGTAAAGACCGCGCCTCCGTGAGGCGTGTTGTACGCTGAGATCGTTCCCCCGTGCTCTTTGACGATCCCGTAGCAGATCGAGAGGCCGAGACCGGTGCCGGTCCCGACCTCCTTGGTCGTGAAGAACGGGTCAAACACTCGAGAGAGATGCTGGGCCGGGATCCCGGATCCGTTGTCCTCCACTTGGATCACGACCTGCCCGGCTGAGCGATCTACGCGGGTCCGGAACGTGAGGCGTCCGTCACGCCTGGTGTCCGCGATGGCCTGCTCCGCGTTGGTGATCAGATTCAGAAGAACTTGTTGGAGCTGAAACGGATCCACGTACACGCGGTCGATGCTGGGATCGTAGACCCGATCCACGGTGATGTGGCTGGCCGCGAGCGACTCTGCGCGCTCGCGGATCACCTCATCGAGGAGCTCGTTGACATGTGTTGCGCGGCGTTCGGGCTGGTGCTGTCTGGCGTAGAGCAGCAGGTTCTTGACGATGCGGGAGGTTCGCTCGGCCTCTTTCGTAATGGTCTCCAGCGGCTCTCGCACTTTGGGATCGGTCGCGTTTCGAAGCAGCAGGCTGGCATAGCCGAGCACGGACGTCAGCGGGTTGTTCATCTCGTGAGCCACGCCGGCGATCAGCTCCCCCATCGCCGCCAGCTTCTCCGAGCGAGACAGCTCGTTGCGCATCCGGATGTCGTCGGTGAGGTCCGGCAGTGTGCCCACCACCCCGAGAATCCGCCCGTTTTCATCATGAAATGGGTGAAGCGTCAGCATGATCGTCCGGGTCTCTTGAGGCTTGGGCCAGGCAAGCTCGACCGCGTTCACGCTCTCTCCCCTCAGCGCGCGCTGGAGCAGCGTGTCCACCTCCTGCTGGAGCGCCGTTGGCACCAGGTCTGCCAATCGCCGATTGATGATGAGATCCAGTGGGTGGTTCAAGAGTTCCACCGCCGGAGCGTTGGCCGATTGGATCGCGCCGGTTCGATCCACACAGATGAGCCCTACAGGGCAGTGCTCAAGAACTGCTTCGAGGGACCCCTTGGTCTTCTCGAGCTCGTGCGTGAGCTCCTCGATCATGAGCTGGCGTTGCTGGACCCCCTTGAGGAGGGTTTGGAGATAGTCCTTTTCTCTCTGAAGCTCCTGAGTCTGGAGGGTGAGCTGTCGGGCTTCCCAGCAGCTTCTGAGCGCGAGGAGCGTGGACGGGCCGATCGCCTCGACGGTGGTCCGGTGATGGGCCAGGCGATCAGGATCGGCGTTGCCGATGAGCAGCACGCCAAGCGGCTCACCGCTCTGCGTAAACGGGAAGATGTGTAAGCGTGTGAGCCCTCCCCTGGCGAACGCCCCCAGAAGCCCATCGGCCTTGAGGGGATCCACGCACAGCTCCTGGCTTCCGGCGGCAGTCTCGCGGATCACCGAGAGCACGTCAGGGTCGACGAGCGCATGTCGCCGGCTCGGATCTCCGTCGTAATAGACGGGGAGCCACTGCCCCACGGCGCGGTCCCAGAGATAGCAGCCCATCCACTCGGCTCCGACGGTGAGGCGAAGCCAGTGGGAGAGCGGGGCCACGATCACGTGACACGCATCCGGCTCAGTCATAAGGGTGAGGGCTCCGCGACAGCCTCCATTCAAGCATTCGGAAAGGCCACGACCAGCGCGCTTGCGCTCATGAGTCCGGTGAACGCCGCGTGGCTCCGCCCCAACTGGCCATAGCCGTGGCACCCGGCCAGCGCAACTGGTCCCGCGGCATCCTGAATGCG
>DATEAO010000021.1:0-4502 GCA_035288345.1 Candidatus Methylomirabilota bacterium
AGCGCCTGAGGCAGACCGAGACCCTCCTGGCTGTCAGCCAGGCGGTCGGCTCCACCCTTGAGGTCGCTGAGGTTGCCCGCCGGACGGCGCGAGAGATGGTGAAGGCCCTCGATGCAGACATGGGCGGCGCCTGGCAGCTCAGCCCGGACCGGGATTTCCTGATTCCCATCGCCGGTTACCACGTCCCCCCAGCCTTGCTCGACACGCTGTCGAGTGTCCAGCAAGCAGTGGGAAGTCGTCTCGTCGAGGTTGCGAAGGCTATAGACGGCCCGCTCTACGCGGAGGACAGCCGGAACGACCCGAACTTCGACCATCCGCTCCTGGGACTCGTCCCGCACAAATCCGTCCTCGTGTTCCCCATGCGCGTGAAGGACGAGATCATCGGCGGATTCGGGCTCGTCTGGGTCAAGCAGCCCCACACGTTTACCGCCGAGGAGCTGGGGCTGGCTGAGGCAATGGTTCGGCAGGCCGCCATTGCCATTGAGAACGCTCGGCTGTTAAAGGCAGAGCGCGAGGCAAGAGAGCAGCTCGCGCTCTCCGAGACTCAGTACCGCGAGCTGTTCGAGAACGTCATCGACATCGTCTACCTCCACGATATGGAGGGGAGGTTCCTGGCGGTCAACGGGGCCGCCGCCCGCGCCAGCGGATACACCCGCGAGGAGTTTCTCCAGATGAACATCGCCCAGCTCCTCGTCCCGGAGGACCTGGCGAGGAATCAAACAATCATCCATCGGATGATCGCCGGTAAACAGCCTACGGAATTCTTCACGGCCGAGTTCATCATGAAAGGCGGGAGCAGGGCGATCCTGGAATGTAGCGGGCGGCTCGTCTTCAAGGACGGGGTCCCGGTCGCGGTCCAGGGTGTCGCGCGCGACATCACCCTTCGGCGAAAGCTCGAAGATCGGCAGGCGGCCTTTGTCGAGGTCGTCAAAGAGCTGGCGGTCGCGAAGGACTTCGATCGGATCTTCTCGCTGATCGGCGAGCGGGTTTGCCGGCATTTGGCAACCGAGAGCGCGTACCTCCTCCTCATCGAAGGGGAAGAGCTGGTGCTCCGGGGATCGTATGGCTTCGAGAATCCCCAAGGCATGACGCTGCGCCCGAAGATCTCTGAGAGCCAAGCGGGCCACGTCGTGATGACTCGGGCCCCGCAGGCCTGCGCCGACATGACGGGAGACCCCGAGTGGCGCGATTGCAGTGTGGTCACCCAGCTCGGCTACCGCGCGATCCTTCAGGTGCCCGTCCTCCTTCGCGGAGAGGTCATCGGGGTCCTCGCGGTGCTCCAGAAATCCCCCAGGATCTTCCCGTCGGAAGACACCGCCTTTCTCGTGTCCCTGGCCGGTCACACGGCCGTGGCATTCGACAGAACGAACCTCGTGAGAGAGCTGGAAACCCACCTCAAGGAAACTCAAACGCTGCTCTCGGTCAGCCAGACGGTCAGCTCAACCCTCGATCTCACCGAGGCGATGCGGCGCGTGGCTCGGGAAACCGCCCGGGCGATCGGAGCAGACATGGTCGGCGCCTATCTTGCCGATCCCGACCAGGAGTCGCTTCGCCCGATCGCCGGATATCGCGTTCCAAAGCCGCTCCTCGAACAGTTCGTGAACTTCTCAATTCCCCTCAAGGACCATCCCGCTCTGGAAGAGGCGTGGCAGCACCAGCGCCCGGTGTACTCAACCGATGCCCAATCCGACCCGCGGATCAACCTCGAGGCGATCCAACGCTTCCCCCAGCGCTCGGTCCTGTTCTTCCCCATGGTCGTGAAGGGGGAACCTATTGGAGGGCTGTTCGTCACGTGGTGGGAGCAAGAGCACCAGTTCACTCCCGAGGAGCTGCGACTTGTGGAAGGGATCAGCCGCCAGGCCGCGATCGCCATCGAGAATGCCCGCCTCTACGAACAACACCGGCAGATGGTGGAACGGCTCCGCCTTTTCGCTCAATCTCTCCGGTCCATCGGGGAGTCGGTCGTCATCACCGACCTCGCGGGAAAGATCATCTTCATCAATGAGGCGTTCACGCGGATCCACGGATGGACCGAAGACGAAGTGCTGGGGCAGCCGATGTTTCTGTTTCCGATTCGGGAACATCGACGGGAGATCGTGGCCGCAACCTGGGAAGGCGGATGGCATGGCGAGCTGCGGGCGCGGCGGAAGTCTGATGAGGAGTTCCCGATCTTCCTAACCACGGCCCCGGTCTTCAACGATGAGGGGCAACCCGTGGCCATCGTCGGAGTCGCCCGGGACCTGAGCCAGGAAAAACTCCTCCAGGCTCAGCTCATTCAGGCGGAGAAGCTCGCCACCACGGGGCAGCTCGCGGCAGGGGTTGCGCACGAGATCAACAATCCGCTCACGGTGATCCTGGGAAATGCGTCGCTGGTTGTGAAGAAAGCGGAGTCCAAAGAGATCAGGGAAGATCTTGAAACAATCCAGGCGGAAGCTCTGCGGGCGGCAAAGATCGTTCGTGATCTCCTCACGTTTGCCCGCCCCGCCCCTGACGAGAAAACCCCGCTCGATCTGAACGACGTGCTCAAACAGACGTTGGGCCTGCAATCATATCATCTGTCCACTGACAACATTGAAGTGATCTGGAACCTCACCATGCCGCTTCCCAAGATCCTGGGCGATCAGAGCCAGCTTCAGCAAGTTATCTTGAACCTCGTGGTCAATGCCCATCAGGCGATCAAGGGCGCGCACGATCGAGGGACGCTGTGGATCGAGACCGATGCGGACAACGGCTGCGTCTGGGCCAAGATCCGTGACGACGGCCCGGGCATCTCTCGCGAGCTGCTCCCAAGGATCTTCGATCCCTTCCTGACCACCAAGCCTGTGGGGCAAGGGACCGGGCTCGGCTTGAGCGTGTCGTATGGGATTGTGCAGGCGCACGGCGGTCAGCTCGCGGTGCAGAGCAACATCGGTCACGGAGCGACGTTTACGCTGACGCTGCCCGCAATCAAGAGCGTAGAGCCGCAGGAGACGGCGGGAGTGCTCGATCCAGCGCTCCGGCCGTCGGGGTAACCCCCTCAATTCAGTAGTCGTCGCCCAAGCCGGCGACGCGGGCGAGCATCCGCCCGTGCTCGCGGTAGTGCTTTGCCGCCCGACGAAATCGGTCTTCGACTGTGATCAGCTCCCCACTGATCAAAGCGCCTTGGACAGCCAACTCGCTATCGGAGAGTGAAAGCAGCAGATCGATGTTGCGTTGATGCGAGGTTTTGAGTTCGTTGACCAATTCGCCCAGCGAGCGGGCGCGACGTTCCTGCACACCGGTTTCGTTGCGCGCGTCGAGCGCGGCTTTGCCCTGATTTGGCCGGCCTTCCAGCATCCACTGGACATATGTGGCGAGCGCGGTGGCCGATGTCGCCATGTGCGCGACCAGGTCCTTGGTTGACCAGCCGGGGCACGGACTCGGCTTTGCCCAGACAGAGGCGTCGACGCGCTTGATGACATCGAGCAGGGCGTCGCGCTCTCTATTGTAGGATTCGATAATCTCTGCGCGTCGTGGGTCAGGTCGCTCGGACATCGCTCACTCCTCTCTTTAACACGCGATTCGGCAATCCCCTCTTTCGGGACCAGAGCACCGGGTCGCCGGCGGGCGCGCGGCCGACGAACGAGCCGATGCCCGTGTTCAGCGGTCAGCGAGCAGCTCTCAGCCGAGACTGTCTGCTGCAGTTCCCAGCTAAGTGCTGAGGGCTGATGGCTATTCTAGAGCCAGCGGCTTTCCATTCACCGTCACGCTCGTTTTTACAGGCACTGGACTGAGGAGAGACTGAAGCGTGAAGCAGGTCTGCTCGCCCATCCTGATCAGGTGCCGGATCTTTTCAGGCGGCTCGTCAGACTCAACCTCGATCTGTGTCTCCAGGCCAATCGCGCCGCCCCTCAGAGTGCCCTGCAGCGCTGATCCCTTCATGAAAAAGCGCGTGATCTGCTTGAGCCGTATTGACTTGACGTTGAGCTTCGTGATCTTCCCGTACCGGGAAAGCTGGGTGAGCATTCAGAACGCGATGCCAGCGCTGAAATAGGCGAGCGGAGGGGGCGCACTGTCCTCGCCGTCAAGGTACGCGCCCTCGTCGCAATAGATCGAGAATGTGCTCCCTTCGGGTTGCTCGAGAGTTACCACAGCGTGCTTTTTCATCCGTTCAAGGCTCTCGGCCTGAATGGCAACCCGGATCTCGCGGTCCTGCTGAGGTTGCAGGCTCCCGGGAATCCCCCCGGCACCCGGTTTGGCCGTTCGGGACACAAGCTTTTTCACAATCTCTTCCATAGCGCCTCCTCTCGGGCAAGACGATGCGCGGCAGGCAGCTCTCGCTGAGCATTTCAGTACGCGGTACGAACGAATGGTACTCGACAGGCGATCAGCATGCAATGCTTGACA
This sequence comes from Candidatus Methylomirabilota bacterium, assembly GCA_035288345.1. Classification (GTDB taxonomy): domain Bacteria; phylum Methylomirabilota; class Methylomirabilia; order Rokubacteriales; family DATEAO01; genus DATEAO01. The sequence continues at coordinate 4,366 of DATEAO010000021.1, forward strand.
GCCGACCGCCGCGTTGAACGGCCGGAGACTCGAACTCCTGGAGTCCTAGCCCTGCCACTCTCAGGCTGATCAAAAAGGTCCAGCTGCTAGGCGGCGACGGTCGCGACGACCGAGGCGTACGCGGGTTCCTGTTCCGA
>DATEAO010000022.1:0-2162 GCA_035288345.1 Candidatus Methylomirabilota bacterium
ATTTCGTGTTCTGCGAGCCCCTGGCCCCTGACCCCGAGCCCCGACTCTCAAGGGGTGCTTTGAGCGATTGAATGAAGTGACCGACTCGCCGAATCAGATCGGGCGAGCTGGCGTGTTCTTCGATCAGGCGGACGATGGCGCTTCCCACGACTACGCCGTCAGCCCACTCACCAACGACTCTCGCGTGCTCCGGAGTGCTGATCCCGAACCCGACACAAATCGGTTTTTTCGTCACGGCCCTGAGGTCACGAAGATGCTGGATCAGGTCTGGCGGCAGTTGATCGCGCGCGCCCGTGACACCCGTCAGCGAGACCAGATAGATGAACCCCTGGCTCCGTCTCGCGATCAGTCGAAGGCGCTCCGGGCTGCTCGTGGGGGCGGCAAGGTAGATCAGGTCGAGGCCGGACTGGCGAAGCGCTTTCCCCAGCTCACCAGACTCGTCAGGAGGGAGATCGGGGATGATCAGGCCATCCAGTCCGGCCTGGACCAGATCTTTTGCGATGACTCCTCCGCCCCGGCGAAGAATCGGGTTCACGTAGGTCATGACGACGAGCGGAGCCTGGACTCGGGCGCGCAGCAGCTCAATCAACCGGATAAGCCGCTCGAAGTTCATGCCGTGCTGAAGCGCGCGTTGGGACGCGCGCTGGATCACCGGGCCGTCAGCCAGAGGATCGGAGAAGGGAAAGCCGAGCTCGATCAAGTCAGCGCCGTTCTCCACAGCAGCGCAAACGACCTTCTCGGTCACCTCCACCGACGGATCACCCGCGGTGAAGTAGGCGACCAGCGCTCGCTCACCTTTGGCGCGCAGCCGCGAGAATATCTGATCAATCCGACTCACTGCGAACCCCGAACCCCGAACCCCGTCTTTCTAGCGCTTGAGAAACGACCTGGAGGTCCTTATCTCCCCGCCCCGAGAGGCAGACGATCATCTTCTGATTGCGAGGAAGCTTGGGCGCGATTTTCGCCGCGTAGGCGATGGCGTGGGCGGATTCGAGGGCCGGCATGATCCCTTCCATCCGAGCTAGGAGCTGAAAGGCCTCCAACGCCTCCTCGTCCGTGATCGAGACGTACTCCACCCGACCCTGCTCTTTGAGCCAGCTATGCTCCGGCCCCACACCCGGATAATCGAGCCCGGCCGAGATCGAGTGGGCCGCCATCACCTGACCGTCAGCGTCTTGGAGGAGATACGAATAGCTTCCGTGAAGCACTCCGGGGGAGCCTGCATTGAGCGGAGCGCCGTGCTGGCCTGACGCGAGCCCGAGACCGCCGGCTTCAACCCCGACCATCCTGACATCATGGTCTGAGAGAAAGGGGGAGAAGAGGCCAAGGGAGTTGGAGCCGCCGCCCACGCAGGCGATCAGCAGATCCGGCAGCGATCGCTCAACCGCTCGGATCTGGCGCTTTGTCTCCTGGCCGATCACTGACTGGAAATCCCTTACCATCATCGGGTACGGATGTGGCCCCGCGGTCGATCCGATCAGGTAGTAGGTCGTTCTCACGTTCGTGACCCAGTCTCTGAGCGCCTCATTCATCGCGTCCTTGAGCGTTCGACTCCCTGACGCGACCGGGGTCACCTTTGCGCCGAGGAGCTTCATCCGGAGGACATTCAGCGCCTGGCGCTCGATATCCTCTTCTCCCATGTAGACCTCGCAATCGAGCCCGAGGAGCGCGGCGATTGTCGCGGTGGCGACTCCGTGCTGGCCCGCGCCGGTCTCAGCGACGAGACGAGGCTTCCCCATCTCCTGGGCCAGCAGACCCTGGCCGAGCGTGTTATTGATCTTGTGGGCGCCGGTGTGGCAGAGATCCTCCCGCTTGAGAAAGATCTTCGCGCCACCCAACTGCTGAGTGAGCCGGCCTGCGAAGGTGAGTGGAGTCGGCCGGCCAGCGTAGCTGGCAAGCAGGTGGTTGAGACGGCGGCGGAAGACAGGGTTCTTTTTCGCCTTCGCGTATGCTTGCTCAAGCTCGACGAGCGGCGTCATGAGCGTCTCCGGGACATACCGCCCCCCAAATGGACCGAAGTGGCCCGAACGGTCCGGCAGCCTAGAAGTCATCTCCAAACTCGAATGGCCTGTGTTTCTGTCAGACTTTGATCTCGACGTCCACTCGCGCCGTGGCGAGAAGCGAGCGATTCCGGGGTCGGGGGCCAGGGGCCCGGGGCTTGC
>DATEAO010000023.1:0-4168 GCA_035288345.1 Candidatus Methylomirabilota bacterium
CGCGACGATCAGCATCCCGGTTTTCCTGAAGATGTCGATGAGGCGTGGGATCACTTCTTTCGGGATCGCCGGCTGGTCACCCAGCACGATCAGCGCACCAGTCGTGCCGTGCAGAAGCGCGTTGACCCCGGCTTTGATCGAACTTGCCTGACCCGCCTCGGGGTTCGCGTTCACACAAAAACGAACCGGGAGGCCTGTTAACGCCTCCCTGATCTTTTCACCCTCATGCCCAAGAACAACGAGGAGGTCCTGAACACCGCCTGCTCGAACCCGCTCAACGCTCCACCGGATCACCGGCTTGCCCGCCACCTCAAGCAGGAGCTTGGGCTGCCCCATCCTGCTTGAGAGGCCGGCGGCGAGGACGATTCCCGCTATCACCGGCCCATGCGCGCCTCGATTCGTTCCACACGAGATCGAAGGTCGCCTACTTCTCCTTCAAGAGACCGAACTCGCCGATCAAGCTCAGCATACGAGAACTTGATCATGGCCTTCACTTCCTGAAACTCAGCTCTAACTTCCTGGCGGAACTCCTGCATCTCACGTTTAAACTCTTCACGGAGCGCCTCATGGCCTTCAGCCAACGCCCGGATGTCTGAGCGCACTCCTTCAACAACAACCGCAAAGTGGCGCTTGATCTCCTCGACCGCTGCTTGTTCCACTACGACTTCTTGGCCCGCGCGAGCGCGGCTTCGATGGCGCGTTTCGCGTAGACCTTCGTGATGTGGCGCTTGTACTCGACCGACCCTTGGAGATCCGCCTGGATGTCTATCCCGTCGGCGGCCTTCTCCGAAGCGGCCTGAATCGTCGAGGCATCCAGAGTCTTCCCCTGGAGGGCTGCTTCCACGCCTTTGGCGCGAGTCGCCTTCGGGCCGGCGCCAGTAATTCCGATGCTGGCTTTCTGACACGCGCCCTTCGCGTCGAGCGTGACCACAGCGGCCACGCCAACCACGGCAAAACGCGAGGCCGGATGAGGGAACTTTTTGTACGCCCCGACAGTCCCGCTGGCCGGAGCAGGGATTCTGATCTCGGTCAGGACTTCATCGGGACCGAGCGCCGTGGTCATGACATCCTTGAAGAAGTCATCCACCTTGATCGTCCGCTCGCCTTTCGGGCCCACCGCTTTCAGCTCCGCGCCGAGGGCCAGCACCACCGCGGGATAATCAGCCGCGGGATCAGCATGGGCGAGACTGCCGCCGATGGTTCCCATGTTCCTGACCTGCGGGTCGCCGATCAGAGCAGCCGCTTCTGGAAGGATCGGCAGCTTCTGCTTCAGCAACGAAGAGCTTTCGAGCGCCCAATGGGTGGTGGCCGCGCCGATGACAATGCTGTTGCCGTCCTCGCGGATTCCGGACAGCCCGGGGACTTTTCCAATGTCGATCAGATGCTTGGGCTGGGCCAGTCTCAGCTTCATGGCCGGAATGAGGCTGTGGCCCCCGGCCAGGAGCTTGGCATCGTCTTTCAGACGACCCAGGAGGGCAACCGCGTCCTGCACAGTTGACGCCTTGTGATACTCGAACTGAGCTGGGTACATGGTCCCGTCTCCTCAATTCTTCTTGGAGGCCGCGATGGCCTTCCAGATCTTCTCAGGGGTCAGCGGCATATCAATGTGAGTGACGCCGAACGGCTGGAGCGCGTCGATCACCGCGTTGGCAATGGCCGGCGTGGACGCGATCGTACCGGTCTCCCCGGCCCCTTTCACGCCCAGCGGGTTCACAGGAGAGGGCGTCACCGTCCGGTCAGTTTCGTACGACGGAAGCTGATCCGCTTTCGGAAGCGAATACTCCATCATGGTGCCGGTCAGGAGCTGGCCGTTGTCGTCGTACGCGCCCCATTCCCAAAGCGCCTGCGCCACGCCTTGGGCAATTCCACCGTGCACCATTCCGTCAACGATCATGGGGTTGATCATCTTTCCCACATCGTCCACCGCCACGTATCTCAATATCTTGACGTGTCCCGTTTCAGGATCGATCTCCACAACCGCGATGTGAGCGCCGAACGGGAACGTGAAATTGACCGGGTCGTAAAACGACGTCGCCTCGAGCCCGGGCTCCATCCCTTGCGGAAGATTGTGGGCCAGATAGGCCATCAAGCAGACTTCACCCCAGGCTTTGGCCTTGTCCGGTGAGCCCTTCACGGAGAACTTTCCGTCACTGAAGTTGATGTCCCCTTCCGCGGCTTCGAGCAGATGAGCCGCGATCTTTTTTCCCTTCTCGATAATCTTCTGAACGCTCGTGTGGATCGCGCTTCCGCCCACGCAAGCGGACCGGCTGCCGTACGAGCCCATCCCGAACGGGATCGCGGCAGTGTCGCCGTGGACGATCTCCACGTGCTCATACGGGATCCCCAGCTCGTCAGCCGCGAGCTGGGCAAAGGTCGTCTCATGACCCTGGCCGTGAGAGTGAGAACCTGTGAAGACGGTGACCATTCCGGTCGGATGCACGCGCACCCCCGCGCTCTCCCAAAGACCGGCTTGAGCGCCAAGTTGGCCCGCTACCTGGGAGGGCGCGGGACCGCACGCCTCGAGATACGTGGAGATCCCAACACCGATGTAGCGGCCGGACTTCCGGCCTCTCTCTTGCTCGTCCCTCACCTGTTTGTACCCCACGAGCTCGAGGGCCCGATCGAGAGCCACGGTGTAGTTGCCGCTGTCGTACACAAACGCGACCGGCGTCTGGTATGGGAATTTGTCCGCCGGAATAAGATTGTTTCGCCGGAGCTCGGCCGGGTCAACCTTGAGTGTTTTCGCCGCGAGGTCCATCATCCGCTCGAGAAGGTACGTCGCCTCCGGTCTCCCGGCCCCTCGATACGCATCGACCGGCGCGGTATTCGTGAGGACTCCCCACACCTGGCAGTGGATAGTAGGAATCGTGTAGACCCCGGAAAGGAGCGGGCCGTAGAGGAACGAAGGGACCAGCGGCGCGAACGTGGAGAGGTAGGCGCCGAGGTTCGCGTGAGTCTTCACCCTGAGTCCGATGATCTTGCCGCCCTGGTCGAACGCCATCTCGGCGTCTGTGATGTGATCGCGACCGTGAGCATCAGTCATGAAGCTCTCTCGCCGCTCCGCGGTCCACTTGACCGGCCGGCCCAGCGCTTTCGAGGCCCACGAGACCGCCACTTCCTCGTTATAAACGAAGATCTTTGAGCCGAACCCGCCGCCGACGTCGGGAGCGATCACGCGCATCTTGTGCTCCGGCATGCCCAGGACAAACGCGGCGATGAGCAGCCGATGGACATGCGGGTTCTGAGACGTCACCCAAAGGGTGAGGTCTCCGGTGGCCGGCTGATAGCTCGCCATGCACGCGCGCGGCTCGATCGCGTTCGGGATCAGCCGCTGGTTCACCAGTCGCTGCCTGACCACCGTGGCCGCGCTTTTGAACGCCTCGTCGGTCTTTGCCTTGTCACCAATCGACCAGTCGAAGCTCTGGTTCTCCGGCACATCGTCAAAGAGCTGAGGCGCGCTCTTCGCGTGGGCCTTCTCGCAGTTCACGATGGCTGGGAGCGGCTCGTACTCCACTTCCACCCGGTCAGCGCCGTCCTTGGCGGCGTAGAGACTTTCCGCGATCACGATCGCCACAGGCTCCCCGACGTAACGGACCTTTCCTTGGGCCAGGACGGGGCGAGGCGGAATTTTGATGCCGGGAAGGAGCCAGCCGCAGGGAAGCGGACCGGTCTTCACTTCCTCACCGGTATACACGGCCACGATACCCGGAGCGGACTTGGCCTTCGCTGTGTTGATCCGTTTGATTCTGGCGTGGGCATGGGGGCTCCGGATGAAGGACGCGTAGGTCATTCCCGGCAGCTTCACGTCATCGACATAGTTGCCCTTGCCCGTGATCAGTCGCGGGTCTTCTCGGCGCTTGATTGACGCTCCGAACAGCTTTGTCGCAGTTGCCATGGTCTGCCCCTTTCGTTACTTCTGGGCCATTTTGTCGGCGGCGTATTGGATCGCTTTGACGATGTTGTGGTAGCCGGTGCACCGGCAGAGGTTTCCTTCGAGCTGGTGGCGTATCTCGGCCTCCGAGGGCTTGGGGTAGCGCTGGAGAATCTGCACAGCCGACAGGATCATGCCCGGCGTGCAGTAGCCGCACTGGAGCCCGTGCTTCTCCCAGAACCCCTCTTGAACCGGGTGGAGCTGGCCGTTCCGGGCGAGCCCTTCGATGGTCGTCAG
>DATEAO010000024.1:0-6346 GCA_035288345.1 Candidatus Methylomirabilota bacterium
AACGTCACGATTGGGATGTTGAAGCAGTCGCAGAACCGGACAAAGCGCGCGCCCTTCAGCGAGGCGTTGATGTCCAGGCAGCCCGCGAGATGCGCGGGCTGGTTCGCCACGATGCCGACCGGCCGCCCGTTGAGCCGGCCAAACCCCACCACGAGATTCGCCGCATAGTCGGCCTGGACCTCAAAGAAGTAGTGGTCATCACACACGGTGCGAATGATCGTCTTGATGTCGTACGGTTTGTTTGGGTTATCGGGCACAACGGACTGGAGGGACTCATCCACCCGATCGGGCGGGTCAAGAGTGTGCCGGACCGGCGGATCCTCCAGGTTGTTTTGCGGGAGAAAGGTCAGCAGCTCACGGATCAACGCGAGGCACTCCTCCTCGTTCTCAGCCTCGAAGTGGGCCACTCCCGACTTCTCCGCATGAGTGGCCGCTCCCCCCAGCTCCTCGAAGGAGACCTCCTCGTGAGTGACCGCCTTGATCACGTCGGGCCCCGTCACGAACATGTAGCTCGAATTCTTCACCATGAAGACGAAGTCCGTGATCGCCGGCGAGTAGACAGCTCCCCCCGCGCACGGCCCCATGATCGCGGAAAGCTGGGGGACCACGCCCGAGGCCAGCGTGTTTCTCAGAAAAATCTCGGCGTACCCGGCCAGCGAGACCACACCCTCCTGGATGCGCGCCCCGCCGGAGTCGTTCAACCCGACGACCGGGACACCCACCTTCATGGCAAGGTCCATGATCTTGCAGATCTTCCTCGCGTACATCTCAGAGAGCGAGCCGCCGAAGACTGTAAAGTCCTGAGCAAAGACGTAGACGGGCCGTCCGTGAATCCGACCACTGCCGGTCACCACGCCGTCCCCCAGGATCTTCTGCTCCTCCATGCCGAAGTCGGTGGACTGGTGCACCACGAACTTGTCGATCTCGGCAAAGCTTCCCTTGTCGAGCAAGAGGTCGATCCGCTCGCGCGCGGTCTTCTTCCCAGCCTTGTGCTGGCGGTTGACGCGCTCTTCTCCCCCGCCAAGCGCAGCCAGGCGATCAAGACGCTTGAGTTCCTCAAAACGATCGTGCGGGGCCATCATGCTCCTCGAAAGGGGGCACACTCCCCCTGTTCAGCTTTCAGCACTCAACGATCAGCAATCAGCCACTCCGTGGTAAACAGGATCCCCGCTGATGGCTGACCGCTCTTGCACGAGCGAATTATTATAGGGGGTGCGGTGACGGAAGGTCAATGAATTTGAGAGGTTTTCTTGCCCCGACTCCTCAACGCGTCCTGCAAGCGGCGCAGAGTTTTCCGATGCGCTGCAGCGAAAATCGGGGGAGGCCTCAACTCGCGTTGACTTCGCCCTGGTCGCTCTGTTATAACCAGGACAGCTTCCCCAATTTTTCCGCGAAGAGGGTTCGTGCAGGTGTCTTCTCTTACGTACTGGGTCATCACACTCTCGGGGCTTGCCGTCTCGGCCGCTTTGATTGCAGCGTTGCTCGAGGTCCGTCGAGCGGCCCGGCAGGTGGCCTCGACGTTGTCCAAGATCGAGCCAGAGATTCAGCCGCTGGCCACGGCCATGCAGGATCTTGTGGAAGAGGTGAGGAACCTCTCCAAACAAGTGGGCCACGAGCTGGGGCGAGTCGCTGAGATGACCGAGCGGATCGAACTCATTGTTGAACGGGTCGGCCGGGTGGTCGGGCTGATCGGAAGTGTAGGCCGCGTGGGGAAGATTGTCGGTGTCGCGTCAGGGGTCAAGAAGGGCTTCGACGTCTTTGTCAGCCGCCTCTTGACCAAGAACAAAAGTTACTGATAACCGTTCGATTTCAATAACACGCCGTCACCCGGCGAAGGAGGATGACATCATGAGCGATGAACGAGGCGATGCTGCCGGATATCTCGGCTGGTTTTTCCTGGGTGCGCTCGCTGGCGCGGCCACCGCGCTCTTGCTCGCTCCGAAAAGCGGGAGGGAGACTCGAGGGCTGCTCCTGGAAAAGGGGGGCGAGCTCGCCGAGAAGGCGCAGGAGGCCATGGGGGTCGCCCAGGAGCGGGCCTCCGTGTATTTTGAGAAGGGGAAAGAGTATCTCGAGGACCAGACTCGCCGGCTGACCTCCGCGGTCGAGGCCGGTCGCGAAGCGATGAAAGAGGAGATCGCGAAGTCACGCCGGGAAAAATAGTGAACCCGGGGTCCGGGGATCGGGGTTCGGGGTTCGCCGGAATTGAATTAGCTATACGCTGGCTGCTGGCGGTTATCTCGTTCACGAGTGTTGGGTTCGCTACCGCTGAGGCGCAGGAGCTGCCCATCTTCGATACCCACATCCACTACAGTCGGCCGGCTTGGTCAGTCTACTCCCCAGAGGATGTGCTGAAGATCTTTGATCGCGCCGGGGTGCGCCGCGCGCTCGTCTCGAGCACTCCCGACGATGGGACGCTCAAGCTCTATGAAGCCGCGCCCCACCGTATTGTCCCGGAGCTCCGTCCGTACCGCGAGCGTGCTGACATCTCGTCATGGCACAGCGACCCCACCATCGTCCCTTATATAGAAGAGCGCCTCAGGCGAGGAATCTATAAGGGGATCGGCGAGTTTCATCTTTACGGCGGGCAGACCAATACGCCGGTCGTTCGTCGAGTCACCGAGCTGGCAGTCGAAAAAGGTCTCTTCCTTCACGCGCACTCTGACGAAGCGGCGATCCGCGAGCTGTTCGCGATCGAGTCTCGGGTGAAAATCCTTTGGGCGCACGCGGGAATGTCGTCAGGGCCCGCGGCCATCGGCCAGATGCTGGACCGATATCCGAACCTCTGGGCCGAGCTGGCGATCCGGACCGACATGGCGTCGGGCGGCTCCCTGGATCCTGAATGGCGAGCGCTCTTCCTCCGCTACCCGGACCGCGTCATGATCGGGACCGATACGTGGGTCACCTCGCGATGGGAGGCGCTGCCGGGCTATCTCAACGAGATGCGAGCCTGGCTCAACCAGCTCCCTCGGGAAGTCGCCGAAAAGATCGCCTTCGGGAACGCCGAGCGTCTCTTCACTTCCGGAGGCGGCACGTCCCCGATTCCGAACGTCCCCCTGAGGTTGCGAAACCCGTAGTCTTCCTCGGAGGGGGCTCCGCCCCCTTCCGAACCTTTCCCCTCTTCACACTTCACTCTTCACGCTTCACTCTTCATTGGCAGGAGGGGTGAGTCCCAGCCACTCCCCCTTCTTTCCTCGGAGGGGGGCGCACCCCCCTTCCGAAACCTCCCCCAGAGATTGCGCCGGCGAAGCCGGCGCTCGAAGAAACAAACCACCCTCACCTGGGTTGATCAATCCGCAAGCTCTCTTGGACTCGATTGTTCGCTTCACACTTCACACTTCACGCTTAGGCGTTTGTCTTCAACGCGAGCAGTTTGAATATCGGGACGGGTTTGAGGAACCCCTTCAGCACCAGTGGCCCCACCTCTTCAGTGTCCACGAGGTCCTCGACCGCGGCTTTCAACCGTGAAGACACGAGAATCTCGCCGCCCCGTGCCTCGCCGCAGAGGCGCGCCGCAAGGTTGGTGACTGTGCCGATCGCGCCGTAGTCCCAGCGTCCCTCAAAGCCGATCGCGCCGATCGTGGCGTACCCCTGAGCAATCCCAACGCCGAGGTTCAGCTCGTAGCCCTGCTTGCGCCACTTCCGGATCAGCTCCGCCACATGGTCCCGCATCGACACCGCCATCCGAATCGCCCGCTCGGCCGGGTTCGGCACCGGCACGGGATCGTTGAAGAAGACCATCATGCCGTCTCCGGTGAAGCGCTCAAGAGTTCCTTCGTGCTCGAGGATCAGCTTCCCCATCTCGGCGTGGTAGTCGCGCAGGACGCCCATGACTTCCTCGGGCTCGGAGGTCTCGGCAAAGGCGGTGAAGCCGCGAAGGTCGAGGAAGACCACCGTAATCTCCCGCCGGTGCGACCTCAACGGGTCCTCGGCATCCCCTGATACGATCAGCTCGGCAAGCTGGGGGGAGAAGAAGCGCTTGAACCGCCCCAGCCGCTCGATCTGCGTCACCTGATTCTGGACCCGCTGCTCCAACGTTTTGTTAAGCTCGGTAAGCTGATGCGACTGCGATTCGAGTCGCGCCGCCTGCTCTTGCACCGTGTCGTGCAGGGCCTTGATCCGCAGCATCGACTTGACCCGGGCCACCAGCGCGGCCTGGTCCACCGGCTTCGCCAGGTATTCGTCGCCACCCGCCTCGAGGCCTGCGACGATGTCCTTCGAATCCGCTTTGGCGGTGACCAGGATGATCGGCATGAACGAGAGAGAGGAATCCGCTTTGAGATGGCGGCAGACCTCGAGCCCATCCATCTTGGGCATCATCACATCCAGCAGAATCAAATCGGGCTGCTTCTCCCGGGCAATGGCGAGCGCCTCTTCGCCATCGGCTGCCGTAAGAATCTCGTAGCCGTTGACGGCCAAGCGCGTCCGAAGGATGTCCACGTTCATTGGGTTGTCGTCAGCGACGAGGATCAGCGGGGGCGTTCTCACGGCACGTACTCGCGGATCTTGGCCAGGAGGGCCCGAGGGCTGAACGGCTTCGTCACGTAGGCGTCGCAGCCGGCGGCCAGCGCCTTGACGTCGTCTCCGCTCAGCGCGTATGAGGTCACTGCGATAATCGGGATCTGGCGCAAGGCAGGGTTGGCTTTGATTCGGCGCGTGGCCTCGTACCCGTCGAGACCGGGGAGCTGGATGTCCATGAGAATGAGGTCGGGGCGCTGCGTCTCAGCCATCGTCACCCCCTCTTCTCCGGTCACCGCCTCAACGATCTCATAGCTGGCGCTTGTGAGGAGATCGCGCACGATCCGCCGGTTCTCCTCATGATCCTCGACCACCAATATCCTCTTGCTCATTTCCCCTCCGCTTGGCGCTCCACGTGCATCGGCAATGTAAATTCCTCGGAGGGGGGCTCGGCCCCCCTTCCGACACCTCCCCACGGAATGGGTTGCGCCGGCGAAGCCGGCGCTCGAATAGCTGTGCGCCTCGATGACGATCGGGTTTCGGTCATGACATGGCCGCCTGACGCTCCACCCGGATGGGAAGCGTGAATGAGAATGTCGAGCCCTCGCCCAGGCTCGACTCCACCCAGATGCGACCGCCGTGCATCTCGACGATCCGTTTGGCGATCGAGAGTCCGAGGCCCGTTCCCCCCTTCTTCTTGGTGCTGGAGCTGTCGGCCTGCTGGAACTCCTCGAAGATCTTCTCCTGATCCGCGGGCGCGACTCCCGGCCCCGTATCGGAGACCGAGACGACGAAGTTGCCGTCTCTCGACGCCACCTGCACGCTCACTTCGCCCACTTCGGTGAACTTGATCGCGTTCCCGATGAGGTTCAGAAGCACCTGGCTCAGCCGGCGCTCGTCGCCCCTGCCCGGAGGCAGGTCGGGTGCCAGAGCGATCTTGAGCGCGAGCTTTTTCTCCACGGCCAAGGCTTCCATGGCGGTAAAGACCGTCTGCGCGACCTCTTTCATCGAATAGTCGGTCAACGAGAGGGTAAGCTGGCCCGCCTCGATCTTGGAGAGGTCGAGCACGTCGTTGATCAGGCCGAGCAGGTGGCGCCCGCTTCTCTCCACCCGCTCCATGACCTCCCGCACCTTTTCGGGCACCTCGCCGTAGATGCTGTCCAGGATCAGCTCCGTGTAGCCCAGGATGGCGTTGAGCGGCGTGCGCAGCTCGTGGCTCATGTTGGCGAGGAACTCTGACTTGTGCTTGCTGGCGATTTCGAGCTGGCGCCCCTTCTCCTCGATCTCCCGGAAGAGCCGCGCATTCTGGATCGCCAGCACCGACTGAGTGGCGAAGGTCTGGAGGAGATTGACGACTTCGGGAGCAAAGCCCCCCGACTCGGGTCGGTGGACCGTCAGGCTGCCCATGATCCGGTCCTCGAGGAGGAGCGGAACGGCAAGGACGGATCGATAGCCGAGCCGCGCTAACACGGGCCGGAGCCGCGTGGCGGTATAGGCCTTCTCGTCCAGGATATCCGGGATCTGGACCGGTCCTCGAATGGCCGCTGCCTGCCCTGTCGTGCCCTCGCCCAGACGGATCGGCGCTGCCCGGAGAACCTCGACCAGCTCTTCCTCGACGCGGTGGACGGCGCGGAGCTGAAACTCCTGCGTCGCCTCATCGTACTCGTAGATGGCCCCGCCGCTCGTTCCGGAGAGCTGCACCGCGCGCGCAACAATAGTGCTCAGCACTGTCTCGAGGTCCAACGTCGAGCTGACGGCCTGGCTGACCTCCCCGAGCGCTTTCAGCTCCTCGACTGACCGGGCCAGCTCGCGCGTCCGGTCTTGCAGCTCTTGGAAAAGGCGGACGTTCTCGATGGCGATCACGGCCTGGTCGGCGAAGGTCTGGAGCAGC
>DATEAO010000025.1:0-2337 GCA_035288345.1 Candidatus Methylomirabilota bacterium
GTGTCTTGTGAGATGACCAGCAGCTCTTTGACGCCCGCGGCGACCAGCCTTTCCGCTTCGCGCATCACATCGTCAACAGGACGGCTCACCAGGCCGCCGCGCATGGAGGGTATGATGCAGAACGTGCAGCGGTGATTGCAGCCTTCGGAGATCTTGAGATAGGCGTAGTGACGAGGCGTGAGCTTCACACCTTGCGGTGGCACCAGATCGAGGTACGGGTCGTGTTGCGGCGGCAGATGCCTATGCACCACGCCAACCACTTCCTCGTATCTGTGTGGGCCCGTCACCGCGAGCACGTTGGGATGGCGCTTGCGGATCTTTTCTTCGCGGGCACCGAGACAACCCGTAACGATGACCTTGCCGTTCTCGGTGAGCGCCTCGCCAATGGCGTCGAGCGATTCCTCCACCGCAGATTCGATGAAGCCGCAGGTATTGACCACCACCAGATCGGCCGCATCATAGGTTGGGACAATCTCGTAGCCTTCGACTTTGAGCTGGGTAAGAATGCGCTCGGAGTCGACCAGCGCCTTCGGACAGCCGAGACTGACGAAGCCGATCTTCGGCGTTAACGCCGTTCGACATGCTCTCGTGTTGGCTTTCGTTCGCGTCTTAGTTTTGACCGAGCTCATCACTCTCGCTCTCACCCTCCTCCATCGAAGGGGCAGGGGATCTGTTGAGTGAAGTTTTCAAAGTTATTGGGCCGCCGATTATACGCCGAAGCACACACGTCGTTCGCCGCGCAGTAGAATCGGCCAACAAGGGAAAAGACCATGAGCACTGATTGCACGCTTTTGGCCGACATCGGGGGCACCTACACGCGGCTCGCTTTGTTGGACGACGTGGGCCAAATCACCAATGTCGCGGTTCGTGAGAACGCGGACTTCCTTGGGATGGAAGCGTTGCTGGGCTCCTACATCGCGACGCTCCCCGTGTCGCAACAACCCGGTCGCGCTGCCCTCGCGGTTGCCTGTCCGGTAACAGGTGACCGCGTGACGCTCACCAACTTCAATCTGTCCTTTTCCGTGGAAGCGACTCGCGCCGGCTTGGGCTTGAACAGCATCAGAGTGATCAATGACTTCACCGCGGTGGCCCTCGCCATTCCCCACCTCGACGCCCAAGATGTTTTGCAGCTGGGTGGTGGGACACCGGTGCCGGACGCGGCGATCGGTGTGTTAGGGCCAGGTACAGGCCTCGGGGTCTCGGGGCTGGTGCCACACGCAGGAGGCTGGATACCCATCACTGGCGAAGGGGGACATGTAACCGTGGGCGCCACCACTGACGAAGAGGAACAAGTGCTCGCGTGGTTTCGTCAACGTCACGGGCATGCGTCCGGAGAGCGGATCCTGTCGGGCTCGGGTCTTGTTGATCTCTATTGCTACTTCAGCGGTCAGGAGGCGACCGAGCACTCGCCACAGCGTATCGCCGAACTCGCCTACAACGAGAACGATACCACTGCTCGTCGCGTTTTCGATGAGTTCTTTGCTTTGCTCGGAAACGTCGCTGGCAATCTTGCACTGACACTCGGAGCCCGTGGTGGCGTTTATGTTGCTGGTGGGATCCTGCCACGGATGCCAAATGCGCTCAGGACCTCCTCATTCCGCGAGCGCTTCACTGCGAAAGGGCGCTTCCGCGGCTATCTCGAAGCAATCCCGACCTATCTTATTGTGGACACCAACGTTGCCTTTAAAGGCCTCGCAGCTTCTCTGCGAGACAAGCACGCTCAGCGTGACATCGGCGATAGCAGCTGAAGCGCTTGTGAGCTCCCTCACTTTGCCCGCACCCTACCCTCCGCCTGAGTAGGGAAGAGGTAGTCTTCGAGCACGTAACAAACCCCTCTCCCGCATGCACGGGAGAGGGCTTGCAAACACTGTGGCTAGCTCGCGAGGGTGACTTCGACGAGATTGTCGAAGAACGTCGGGCAATTGGCCCATACCGCCAAACTTGCCGGGCGCCACGCTATTCACTGTGCCGACTGGATTCAGCGTCCGCCAGTAACCCAACGTCGCTACCACTATTCCCGGATTCACGTCATCCGTGATCTGCGCCTTGGCAAGGAACTGGCCAATGTCGTTGAACACCTTGACCTTGGCGCCCTCCTTGATGCCGCGCGCAGCGGCGTCCTTTGCGCTCATCATCACGAACTGCTCGCCCTGGCCCTGGATCTTGTGATGCTCATTGGCATAGCAAGAGTTTAAGAAACCATGACTCTTTGGCGCGAGGATATTGAGCGGGAATTTCTTCGCCTGCTCTGGATTCGTCTCCGGGCGGTAGGCCGCAGGGATGTAATTAGGCACCGGGTCGATCGGCTCGCCGCTCTGCTTGTCCTCGTACATGTGC
>DATEAO010000026.1:0-2631 GCA_035288345.1 Candidatus Methylomirabilota bacterium
TCCTGCCTGCCGGCAGGCACGGCGCCGCCTTGCATCTGGACCTTTTTAAACAGCCTGCACCAGCAGGGTGTTTTTCAAAACCCTGCTGAGGCTCCAGCGGAAAATGGGGAATGCCTTGCGTTTCCCGTGGCGGCTCGATAGGATGAAGAACGCCGCGGAAGTTACAGGTGCACACGGACATAGGGATGAATACTCACGAGTTTCTACGCCAGGTCGTTCTGTTTCAAGATTTGGAAGGCGCATCCCTGGGGACCCTGGCCCCGTTGCTACAGCGCAAAAAGTTCAAGGCCGGGCAAGTGATCTTCCGAGAAGCGGATGAGGCTGATGCCCTGTACATTGTTGCCGAGGGGCAGGTGGTCGTCAGCAAACATGTCTTGGGAGACGTTGATCACGTCCTGACCCGGTTCGGCGCCGGGGATTTTTTTGGAGAGATGGGGTTGTTCGATTTCGCGCCTCGCTCAGCGTCGGCGCAGGCCGAGCTCTCCACGATCTTGCTCGCGCTGGAGCGTGACGTCTTTCACCAGATCCTGACCAATCATCCCCAAATGGCTGCTCGGATCTGCTACCGGATGGTCACGGTCTTTATCCAGCGTCTGCGCGCGACCAACGAGCAAGCGCGCGAGGCAGTCCGATGGGGGCTAGAAGCCACCGGGTATACGGCGCTTGAAAGCTGATCAGTCGTCCCGACCTTCGCCGCCTTGTATCTGGACCTTGTATCTGGACCTTTTTGATCAGCCTGAGGCAACAGGGTATTTTCCGAGCGTTCTGAGAGGGAGTGAGCGGGGTGGGTGATCGAGAAGTTCTTCAGGTGATTGAGCGGGCATTGGCAGACCCTACGTTTTTTCAGAAACTCTCAAAAGCGCCCGACACGGTGCTGGCCGACTTCAACCTGAGCCCCGAGGAACACGCCACGTTTCTGAAGGCCCTCCAGGAGTGTCGGGGGAAATCACCCGCGCACGCTGCAAAGACAATTCGGCTGCACTTCGTCGATCGCCGAGCCACCTAAGCCGAGCGTCCTTCCCTTCATGTCGGGTCCCGCAAAAATCGAGTTCCTGACTCGGAACGCTGGGGACGGGGAGTTCTCTCTTCGAGAGATTCAGAGCAGCGAGGCTTATCTCCGTTTCAAGCCGGTCCGTGTGCATGAGAGCCAGTGGGAGCTGACCCCGCAACCCCGTGGTCCTGATGGCCACCCGACGTATGTGCTTCGGAGCCTTCGCTCGAATCGGTATCTCCTCCTGACGGAAGCCGAGCGGTTCCTCTGGGAGCGGCTGGATGGTCATCACTCCATGTCCGATCTTGCCCGAGCGTTTTTCTTTGAGTTCGGGTCGTTCGATTTTTCGGTGATCCGCCAGTTCCTCGCCAAGCTCCACCAGGCGCAGCTCCTGGGCGTGGCGTCAGTCTTCACGCTTCGGAAACACTTGGTGAGTCGGCGAGGCCGTTGGTGGGCGCGGGCCTTGGAGTCTCTGCTCCGCGTGTTGGAGCGACTGTCGTTCAGGACCAGGAATGCCGATCGGTACTGCTCCGCCATCTATCGCTACGGGGGATTTCTTCTGGTCAACCCTCTGGCCCTCGGGCTGAGCCTCGTGCTCACTGCGCTTGCCATCGGTGCGATCGTTCGCCTCTTGCCGCATACGAAGTATTTCGCTGGCCTGCTGGCCGGGCGCCCCTGGCTCCTCATCGGCGTGACCCTTGGCATCTTCGTCTCAGTTTCGAGCTTGCACGTGCTTATTCATGCGCTGGCGTGTAAAGCGTACGGGCGGAGGGTCAATGAGATGGGGTTCTTTCTGCTGCAAGGGATCGTGCCCACCTTTTATGCCGATGTTACTGACATCTTCATGTCAAGCCGGAGCGCACGAGTAATGGTCGCGCTGGCTGGTCCCATGGTCGACGTCGTCGTTGGGGCGCTCGCGTTGATCGGGGCGGCCTGGGTGGGGCCCGGACTTCCACAAGCCCTATTATTCGCAGTTGGCGTGCTCGAGTGGGAGAGCGCGCTCCTGAATTTGTATCCGTTCAACTTTGTCGAGTTTGATGGGTACCACATCCTGATCGATTTTCTTGCCATGCCGATGCTCCGCCAGCACGCGTGGGCGCTCTTGCCCGCACTGCCTCGCCGCCTCGGAGCGCGAGAGTGGCTCACGAAGTCGGAGTGGATCCAGATCGGATATCTCGCGCTCTGCACGATCTCGGTGCTGGCGTATGTGATCAGCCACCTTGGGGCCATCGGCGTGACCGCCGGGTCAGGGTAGTGGGACTCACGGGGAGGTGTCTATGCGACGAATCGCGAGAAGAGGATTGTTCGTGCTCGTGGCGCTTGGGGTGACGCTGCCAGGCGACAGGAGCCCAGCGTCGGGGCCTGAAGTGAAAACCGACGTCCTGCTGAAACGCACGGTCACGGATCTTCCCAATCGGAAGGGGGAAGTGCGTGTTCACCTCAACAGTTGGGAGCCGCCGAGTGAAACTGGTGTTCACGACCACAAGGGGCCGACAGTCATTTACGTGCTTGAAGGCGAGTTGAGCTGGGTGGAGCGTGGCGTCCCCCGGGCGTTGAAAGCCGGTCAGGTGTTCCTTGAGCCAGCAGGCGTGTCACATAACGTCAAAAATATCTCCAGCAAACCAGCGAAGGCGCTTGCG
>DATEAO010000027.1:0-14439 GCA_035288345.1 Candidatus Methylomirabilota bacterium
GAGCGCCTCGTGGGAGGTTCCCAAGGGAGAGGTCCTGGAAGAGGTCCCGGCCGAGGTGCGGGAGGAACTGAAGAAGGAGATCGCCCGCGGGCGCGAGGAGATCACTAGGGCCATCCTGGCCGAAGCCCGGAAGATCATCCCCCAGTACGGGATCGAGCTGGTGGACGTGAGGATCAAGCGTCTGAACTACGTCGAGAGTGTGAGAGAGAAGGTCTACGCGCGGATGACGTCGGAGCGGAAGCGGATCGCCGCGCGGTTCCGGTCAGAGGGAGAAGGCCGGAGCGCCGAGATCCTGGGAACCATGGAGAAGGAGCTGCGCCAGATCCGCTCGACGGCCTACCGGCGGGTCCAGGAGATCCGGGGGAAGGCCGACGCCGAGGCCACGCGCGTGTACGGCAACGCCTATAACCGCGATCCCGAGTTCTACGCCTTCTCGCGCACCCTGGAGGCCTACAAGGAGGGGCAGAACAAGAACTCCGTGCTGATCCTCACCACCGAGAGCGACTACTACCGGTATCTCAAGAACGCGGCCCGGCGCGAGGGCGGCCGATAGGCGAGCCCGACGGCGAGGAAGATCCATGGCGAGCGTCGAGCAGTCGATTGAGATCGACCTGCCGGTTGAGACCGTCTACAGTCGGTGGGCGCAGTTCGCCAAGGATAGCGGCGGGCTCTTTGGAGTCGATAACTCACGACTCTCGCCGAACAGCCATGTCGTCGCCTTCCGGCGCGTCACCCCGACCAGGACCAAGGTCACGCTCCAGCTTTACTATGGACCGGATCTCACGACGGAAGTGCAGGGGACACATGATATTGTCTCCCGTCGATTCGGAGACGCGCTCAGCCGGTTCGGAGCGTTTGCGAAGGGGCGGACGGCACGCAGGATGACTGCGTGATGCATCACGCGGGGTTGCCTCGGATCTCAGGAGCGTGCTAAACCATAGCCGTCCCCCCGGCTGTCTGTGGAACGCACCCCGAGATCGCGAGGCGAGCCAAAGATGAACGTGTGGCCTGGCGCTCCCTACCCGTTAGGCGCAACCTGGGACGGATCTGGGGTGAACTTCGCGCTCTTCTCCGAGAACGCCACAGGGATTGAACTCTGCCTGTTTGATGGACCGGACGGGAATGACGAGGTGGCTCGGATTCCGGTCACGGAGCAGGATGACCTGGTCTGGCACAGCTATCTCCCGGAGGTGCGGCCGGGGCAACGGTACGGCTACCGCGTGCACGGGCCGTACGACCCTGAGAACGGTCACCGCTTCAACCCGTCAAAGCTCCTCCTCGACCCGTACGCCAAAGCCATCGACAGGACCATTCGATGGAGCGACGCGCTGTTCGGCTATGAGGTTGGCCATCCTGAGCAGGACCTTCAGCCGGACAGCCGGGACAGCGCCACCTGGATTCCCAAGTCGGTGGTGATCGATCCGGCGTTTACCTGGGGAGACGACCGGCCGATCCGGACTCCCTGGAGCGAGACCATCATCTATGAAGTGCACGTCAAGGGGTTCACCGCCCGGCATCCCGATGTGCGAAAGGAGTTGAGGGGGACCTACGCGGGGTTGAGCTGCCCGCCGGTGATCGACTACCTCCGCTCGCTCGGGGTGACAGCGGTGGAACTATTGCCGGTCCATCAGTTCGTCGCAGACAAGCACCTGGTGGAGCGTGGCCTGACGAACTACTGGGGGTACAACTCCATCGGCTTTCTCGCTCCGGACGTCCGCTACTCGTCGAGCGGCGGGCTCGGGCAGCAGGTCAGAGAGTTCAAGACCATGGTGAAGACGCTCCATGAGGCCGGGATCGAACTGGTCCTCGATGTGGTCTACAACCACACCGGGGAGGGCAACCACCTGGGGCCGACGCTCTGTTTTCGCGGGATCGACAACGCCAGCTACTACCGTCTTGCCGATGACTGCCGCTACTACATGGATTACACCGGCTGCGGCAACACGCTGAACATGACCCACCCGAGGACGCTGCAGCTCATCATGGACAGCCTCCGCTACTGGGTCCTTGAGATGCATGTGGACGGCTTCCGATTCGATCTCGCCTCGACCCTGGCCCGGGAGCTCCACGACGTGGACAGGCTCGGCGCGTTCTTCGACATCATCCACCAGGACCCTGTGCTCTCCCAGGTGAAGCTGATCGCAGAGCCGTGGGACCTCGGCGAGGGCGGCTATCAGGTCGGGAACTTTCCCGTGCTCTGGGCCGAGTGGAACGACCAGTACCGCGATACGCTCCGCCGCTTGTGGAAGGGAGACGAGGGCCAGGCGGGGGCGGGCGCCTATCGCCTCACGGGATCCAGCGATATCTACGGGCGGGGCGGGCGGCGTCCGTTCGCGAGCATCAACTTCGTGACGGCGCACGACGGGTTCACGCTTCACGACCTCGTGAGCTATAACGACAAGCACAACGAGGCCAACGGCGAGGAGAACCGCGACGGCAGCGACAACAATCTGAGCTGGAACTGCGGGGCGGAAGGGCCGACGGATGATCCCGGCATCATTGGGCTCCGCGAACAGCAGAAGCGGAACTTCCTGGCGAGCCTCTTCTTCTCGCAGGGCGTCCCCATGCTCTGCGGCGGCGACGAGATCGGCCGAACGCAGCGCGGAAACAGCAACGCGTACTGCCAGGATAACGAGATCTCCTGGTTCGACTGGCAACTGGACCGGCGACGGCGCGACCTTCTGGACTTCGCTCGCGAGCTTATCGCGTTTAGAAAGGAGCACCCCGTGCTAAGGCGCCGCCAGTTCTTTTACGGGCGCAAGATCCAGGGGTCCGAGGTCAAGGACCTCACCTGGTTTCGGCCTGACGGGAAGGAGATGACCGAGGAGGACTGGCGGAACCCTCACATCCGCTGCTTGGGCCTCAGACTCTCGGGCGACGCCATCGAGGAGGTGGATTCACGCGGGGAGCGAATCGGGGACGAGACCTTTCTCATTCTGCTCAATGCCCATCACGAGGCGGTCCCCTTCGTCCTTCCTGCGCACCGAAGACAGGTGCGATGGGAGCCGATCCTGGGCACTCACGTCGTGAATGGAGAGCGCAGAACCACTCGCCCTCTCAGGGGCGGAGAGACCTACGAGCTGGCGGGGCGCTCCCTCGCGCTGCTCACGGTGCGCCGCGAGCGGCGTCGCAGGCCGGTGTTCTCAGAGGACCTCTTAACGTGACGGCTCCTGAGCGGCGAACGGGGCCTCGAGATCAAGCTGCTTGAGGAAGCGGGAGAGATAGCGCTGAAACGCCACCCGGCGCGACCGAGGCACAGGCTCACCGGGGACGAAGCGCTCGTTAAGCGGGTTCACGAAGCGGCCGTCCTTCATGATGCGATAGTCGAGGTGAGGGCCGGTGGCAAGGCCTGTTGAACCCACCCGGCCGATGATCTGACGTTGATGCACGCGCTGGCCTCGGCGCACGTTGAGCTTCGACAGGTGGTTGTACATCGTCCGATACCCCCTGGCATGGCGGAGCGTCACGCTGAGACCGTTTCCTTCGTCCCATCCCGCTGAGAGCACCACGCCATCGGCCACGGCGCGTACCGCTGTCCCGGCCGGGGCCGCGTAGTCGATGGCGAGATGCGGGCGAACGCCGCCGAGGATCGGGTGGACGCGGGCGTGGGAGAAGCCCGAGGTGATCCGGGTGAAGTCGAGCGGGGCACGGAGGAACATCTTGCGCACCGAGCGGCCGGCGGCGTCGAAGTAGGCCCACTCCCCGGCCGCGACGGGGAACCTGATCGCGGTCAGTGCCTGCCGGCCGGCGCTCCGGTACTGGGCGACGAGGATGCTGCCGTATTCGATGAAACTGCCGTGAGCGTAGCGCTTCTCCACCCGCAACCGGAACTGGTCGCCGGGGAGCGAGTCGGCGGCAAAGTCGAAGTCCCACTCGAAGAGGTTGACGAACTTTGCGGCGAGGAGCTGCCCGTTCTCGAAGCGCTCCATGCTCGCAAAGAGTGATCCCCGAACCGTCGCGGAGACGGCGGCGACCTTCGTTTGCACAGGCGTGAGCACGCGTCGGACGCGCCACCCGTCGCGCTCAGGGTGAGCTTCGTAGCGCTCCAGGGGAGAGCGCCAGTACGTGAGCCTGGCCAGCGTGCCGTTCTGCGATCGCGTTACCCCGATTCGCTCCCCGGGTCTGAGATGGCGCATATTTAAATGGGAGCCAAGCGCTCTCACGACGTTGCGCGCTTCAGCCCGACTGACCCCGACTTTTGCGAGCGCGCGCTCAAGCGTCTCCCCGGGTCTTATTACCGTCTCTTTAGCAGGAGGCGCCTCGTGCGAGCGGGCCGGGGAAACACCGACGCCGGGTGCTCCCGCGAGGAAGAGTAGAAGGGCGATGACCAGCGAAGGAACCAGCTTCATCGGACCCACCGAGCGTGGGCCGGTCCGGTCGGGTCTCGCGTCGGCGCCGGTCTGGGCGTCACCGTGTCGTGAGGACGACATCTTGTCGCGTCGCATTGGGTGGCCTCCGTGCATTGTCCATTTCAGATCAGTGAGAACTTGTTCGATTGCGCGCATTTTGGGGCCTACCACTTTGCCCGGCGCCTGGTACCGTCATTGCACGTTGTGAACGCGGAAGGGCATATGCAAGAAGAACACCGAGAGCCCGCCCCCTTTACCGTACTCGTCGTTGATGACGATGAGGAGATGCGAGCGCTGATCCGGGATGTTTTTAAGAGGGCCGGGCTCCGGGTGGTTGAGGAATCGGATGGGAAGCGGGCGATCGCCACTCTTGAACTTCAACAGGTCGACGCGGTCATCCTGGATAAAGAGATGCCCGGCATCAGCGGCCTCGATCTCCTTTCGTTCATTCGGGCGAAGTATGCGAGCACTCCTGTGATTGTCATGACGGCTTTCGGAGGACCATCTGTGGAGGAGGAATCGATGCGCCGAGGCGCCCATGGATACATGGAGAAGCCGTTCAAGGTGGGCGAGCTGCTCCACATGGTGGGAATGCTGATCGGGAATCGTTTGAGCGTTGGATCGCCTTTTGACCTGAAGTGAGTACGCAACTTCTCCGTGAGGAGCAAGGAGGTGAGGTGGTGAGCGCTGTGACGCGCATTTCGAAGGAGATCATCGCGGGATTCGACGCCGGGGGTGGCCTGTTGCTCCTCACGGACTTCGACGGCACGCTCACGCCGATCATGTCTCATCCGGCGTCGGTCAGGCTTGCGCCAGAGACGCGAGAGCACCTCGGGCTGCTCTCGCAGCACCCGCGGATCAGGGTCGGCATCGTGTCGGGCCGCGATCTGCGAGATCTTCGCGAAAGAGTCGGTCTGCCCGGGCTGATCTATGCGGGCTGCCATGGCCTTCAGGTGGAAGGCCCTCGCCTCTCCTTCGCGCACCCTCAGGCGGAGGCCAGACGGACGACGATGCAGAAGATCGGTGAATGGCTCACGCGTCGGACCGCGTCCGTCCCCGGGGTGATCGTGGAGCCCAAGCGTCTGACGGTGGCGATCCATTACCGTCAGGTCTCCCGCGGGATGTTAGGTCGGGTGGCAGCCCAGATCGAGCAAGTCCTCTATGAGCACGGCGGCGCGTTCAAGCTGCTTCGGGGACGGCTGGTGATCGAGATCCTTCCGCACGTTGGATGGACAAAAGGGGAGTGCGCCCTCTGGATCAGGGACCGGGTCGCCCTCGATTTTTCCGGCGCAGTGACTATGCTCTACATGGGCGATGACCAGACCGATGAGCAAGCGTTCAGACTGCTTGTCGGGAAAGCGTTGACCATCAGAGTTGGGGGAAGAGGGGCGCACACCGCTGCCTCTTACCGACTGCGGGACGAGACCGAGGTCCAGGATCTGCTGTCCACGCTGGCTGCCGAGACGAAGGTTCGAGGAAAGCCATGAGCGACTTTCATCAGGCCGGCGTCATCGCGACCCTGCACAGGCTCGGGGCTCCCAACCTGGGACAGCTCGAGGCCGAGCTGGAGAAGACCGTGGCATTTCGGCCCGTTGCCCTGGTGCTCCCCTGCCTCTACTCTGAGCTGGAGACCCCCGCGATGCCACGAATCGCTGAAGAGCTGGGGGAGGTGCGTTATCTCCGGGAGATCGTGGTGGCGCTGGGCCGGGCCAACGAGGAGCAGTTCGAACAGGCCCGGGCGTTCTTCAGCACTCTGCCTCAGAAGACCACACTGATCTGGATCGACGGCTCGCGGGTTCAAGCGCTTCTTCGCGAGATGGAAGAGAAAGGGCTGACCATCGGCGCTGACGGCAAGGGCCGCTCCGCCTGGCTCTCCTACGGCTACGTGCTGGCGCGCGGCGAGTGCGACGTCATCGCGCTCCACGACTGCGACATCCTCTCGTACGACCGCGAGCTTCTGGCGCGCCTGGTCTACCCGATCGCCAACCCGAAGCTGGGCTTCGAGTTCTGCAAAGGGTATTACAGTCGCGTGACGGACCGGCTTCATGGACGGGCCACCCGCCTCCTCATCACGCCGCTGATCCGGTCTCTCCAGAAGATGATAGGGCAGCAGCCGTTCCTTACCTTTCTGGATTCGTTCCGCTACCCACTGGCAGGGGAGTTTGCCATGATCGCCGATCTGGCGCGGGTCAACCGGATCCCAGGCGACTGGGGGCTGGAAGTCGGGGTGCTCGCGGAAGTCTACCGCAATGTCTCCTGGGGACGGGTCTGCCAGTCCGACCTCTCCAATGCCTATGAGCATAAGCACCAACCCCTCTCGGTAGAGGATCCCAAGAAGGGGCTCATGCGCATGGCGGTCGATATCACGAAGTCGATCTTGCGCACGCTTGCCGAGGAGGGCGTGCCGATCTCGGACGGCTTGCTGAAGAGCTTCCCGGTCACCTACCTCCGCACCGCCCGCGAGATCATGGCCCGCTATCAGAACGATGCGTTTATCAACAGCCTGCTCTTCGATCAGCATCGGGAGGGGCAGGCTGTCGAGGCCTTTGCCCGGGCGGTGCGGCTGGCCTCCGAGGAGTATCTGGCCGACCCGGTCGGGCTGCCTCTCATTCCAAACTGGAACCGGGTGCTCGCAGCGATCCCTGACATCTTCGAGCGGCTTCTCGCCGCAGTTGACAAGGACAACGCGGAGAAATGATTGCGGAGCGGCCTCAATACGTGGTGTACAGCGATCTGGACGGCTGTCTGCTCGACCCCGAGCGCTATGACTTCGAGGCGGCCCGGCCGGCCCTGGAGATTCTCAAGCGTCGCGGCATTCCCCTGGTCCTCTGCTCCTCCAAGACGCAGGCCGAGGTCGAGTTCCACAGAGAGCTTCTCGGACTGGCCACTCCGTTCATCGTCGAGAACGGCGGGTGTATACTGATCCCGGAGCAGTACTTTCCGTTTCCTCACGCCTTCTCGCGCACGGCCGGGCCATATCGCGTCGTCGAGTTCGGCGTCTCCTACGCGCGATTGACGGAATCGCTCCCCGAGATTCGGCGGGTCACAAGATTTCGGCTCCGGGGCTTTGCCGAGATGACGCCGGGAGAAATCTCATCCGTCACGGGGCTCGACGCCAGAGCGGCCCGACGAGCCAAGACGCGGCAGTACGATGAGCCGTTTATGGCGGACCTCAGCGCCGCGGAGGAAGAACAGCTTCGGGCGGAGGCGGAGCGTCGCGGGCTCACCCTGACGCGCGGAGGGCGCTTTTATCACCTCACCGGACGGAACACCAAGGGGCTTGCCGTGGATTTTCTCACCCGTCTCTACCGGCTCCAGTGGCGGGCACTCGTCACGGTGGGGATCGGCGATGGCCCCAACGACCTCTCGATGCTGGAGCATGTGGACCTCCCCGTGGTGATTCCACAGGAGTTGTCAGGGATTGATCCGGCGCTCGAAGGCCGCAACTGGATGACGGCGCCTGCCCAGGGACCGGCGGGCTGGCGAGCCGTCCTGGAAGCTGTCGTTGCCGGTGATCGCGCAGCTTCGAGCGTTCAATGAGCGACATTTTGCCTCTGCCTGACGCGGTCGAGAGCAAGCTGAGCGAGATCGGGAAGGCCGACCTCCTGGTGGGGATCCCGAGCTACAATAACGCCCGCACCATCGGGCATGTGGTCCGCGCCGCTTCAGCGGGCCTGACAAAATACTTTCGGGACGCGCGGGCAGTGATCGTCAACTCCGACGGCGGCTCCACTGACCAGACGCAGGAGATCGTGGCTCAGGCCGACGTTCCGGAGCTGTCAACGATCCTCGTCTCTCACGGCTCCCCTTTGATTGCAAAGATCCTCACCCCCTATCACGGGATCCCCGGAAAGGGGAGCGCGTTTCGGGCTATCTTTCAGATCGCGGACCGCTTGGGTGTGCGCGCGGCTTGTGTGGTGGACGCCGATCTGCGCTCCATCAGGCCGGACTGGTTTGAGCTGCTCCTCGGTCCGGTGGTGGAAGGCCACGCCGATTACGTTGCTCCGCTCTACCAGCGACATAAATTCGACGGGACCATCACCAACAGTATCGTCTATCCCCTAACTCGGGCGCTCTACGGCAAGCGCGTCAGGCAGCCGATCGGCGGCGAGTTCGGCTTCTCCGGCGACCTGGCGAGACTCTTCCTTGCCAAGCCGGTATGGGAGACCGACGTCGCGCGCTTCGGCATTGATATCTGGATGACGACCACGGCCCTTGCCGAAGGGCACCGCGTCTGCCAGGCGTATCTGGGCGCCAAGCTCCACGATGCCAAGGACCCAGGCGGCGATCTCACGCAGATGATGACCCAGGTCGTCGGCTCGTGCTTCGACCTGGTGGAGTGCTATGAGTCCATCTGGGCCGGAGTGCACGGGTCCGAGCCGGTGCCGCTCTTCGGATTCCCTCACGCGGTCGGTGTCGAGCCGGTTCCGGTGAACGCGGAGCGGATGCTTTCGATCTTTCGGCAGGGATTGACGGCTCTCGAAGAGTTGTGGGCAACAGTCCTCTCTCAATCGCTCCGGGCCGAGCTTCGCGAGGCGGCTGGCGCGCCTGTCCAGCGTGTTCGAGTGACGGATCCGGTGTGGACGGAGGTGGTCTATCGGTTTGCCGTTGCCCATCATCGAAGAAGTATTCCTCGGGAGCACCTGCTCGGCTCGTTGGTCCCGCTCTACCTCGGTCGCACAGCGTCGTTCGTGCTCGAGATGTGGGAGGCGGGGGCGCAGGAGGTCGAAGAGCGGGTCGAGCGGTTGGCCCGGTCGTTTGAGGAGATGAAGCCGCTCCTCGTGAGCGAATGGAGGACGCTATGACGGCATTTTGGGAGAGTGTGGTCATTGAAGCGCTTCGCGGCGTGGGGATGAAGCTCGGGCAGGTGCTGCCGAATCTGGCCATGACGGTCGTGCTGCTCGTGCTGGGGTTGCTGATCGGCGGCGTCGTCAAGATTGTGCTGAGGCGGTTGCTGCGCGCCTTCCGCTTCGACCAGCGCTGCCAGGGCTGGGGGATCACGCAGGCCGTGAGACGCGCTGGAATAGGCCGTGAGCCGGCCGACATCGTGAGTCTCGTCACGTTTTGGGGGATCTTCGTGATCTTCGCGACGATGGCCGTTGATCTCCTGTGGCGGCCGCAGGATGCCGGCGCCGCGGGTGTGCTCGTTATGTTTCTTCCGCACCTCTTCGCGGCCGTCTTGATCCTGGTGATCGGATGGTTGCTCGCGAACTTTCTCGCCCAGGGCGTGCTGATCGCCTCCGTCAACTCAGGAATCCCCGAGGCGAGGCTTCTCGCGAGGGCCGTGCGATGGGGGGTGCTGCTCTTTACCTTTGCAACCGCGTTGACGCAGCTCGGGATCGGCAAGGAGATGGTGCTGATTGCCTTCGGCATCACCTTTGGAGGGTTGATCTTCGCCCTGGCCCTCGCGTTTGGTCTCGGGGGGCGGCGTCTCGCGCGTGAGATCCTCGAGCGGCGGCTCCGCCGGGGACGGGAGCCGCATCCCAGCGAGACGCTCAGCCATTTGTAGGCCAAGCCGCCGACGCTGAGACAAGGATCCCTACCGCTGTTCACCATGCGCGAAACTGGCGAGAATCGGATCGGACGGGTTCGATCAATTTTTCCCTTACTGGGGCTCTTCGTGTTCCTGACGATCCCCCGCTTTCTGAGTGCTGACGAAGCTCGATTCGGGAAGCCGCTCGCGAAAGGATTGATTTATCCCGGCGAGCTGGTTTCGACCTCGGACCTTTTGAAGGCCGGTGGCCACTTCCACTCGTTCCTCCTGACCACGGATCTCGCGAAGCTTTTTGCCGGAACCCACGTGGGCCTGTTCAAGAGTCTAGATCGAGGGCTGACGTGGGAGCTGGTAGCTCCCCGGTTCATCGGTGAGGAGGTGCAGGGTATCGCCGGAGATACTGTCACCGGGGTTCTCTACGTCGCCACGCGCAACATGGGCCTGCAGGTGAGCCGGGATTGGGGCGACACATGGACCGGCCATGCTTCTCGGATCGAGGGTCGCGACATCCGCGCTGTCGCGCTCGGCCCGGGGCGCCCCGGGGTCATTTATGCGTCGGCCGCGGGCCGAGGATTATTTCGGAGCGACGACGGAGGGAGTCGCTGGAGTCAAGTGACGGACAAGCGAGCGTTACCTGCCGTGGCAAGCCTGGCGGTTCATCCCGAGCGCGTTGAGCAGTTGTACGCGGGAACCGCGACAGGTGTCTGGCTCAGCATTGACGGAGGCTACAACTGGTCGCGTCCGAGCGGCGGCCTGCGCCATGGGACCTCCGTGGTTTCGCCTCAACCCGGACCCACTGACCGGCTGTTCGCGGTGACCCGGAAAGGGATGTTCGTCGGGAAACTGGACGGAACGTCTTGGACCCGGCTTTCCCGGACGCCGTGGGGCACTCCGACGGCTTTGGCGTTTCTCGCGGACCGGCCAGGCCAAGTATTTGTGATGACGCACGAGGGAGTCGTGGCGGCCCAGCTTCCCGGGACCGAAGCGTGGGCGCTCATTACCGAGCTTCCGCCATGACATCGAGACGGCCTTTCCATCGCGCCGGGTGTTGTGCGGTTCGTGACACGGCGAGGGTATGCCTTCCCTCCCAACAGGCAAACGCGCATTCCCTTTGCCGTCTTTATTTCGCGCTTCTTCGGTGGCGCGAGAGGCGCGGGACAGCGGTTCACATCGCTGCTATAATGAGCACGTACACGAAGTCCACTCGGGTCTTCCCATCGTGACAAATCAGAGAGTGCCGAGATGAAGCTGTTTACGCTGCGTTTCCTCGGAGCGATCTGGCTCCCCTCGATCATCGTCATGGCTGCGCTTGCCTGGTTCTGGGTTCACACCGAGCGCAGTCGTTTGACCGACGATCTCGAGCGTCGGGCGTGGCTCCTGGGGGAAGGGCTTCGGGAAGCGGTCGAGCCGGTCATCGAGCGGGCGCCGCCATCTCGCATCGAGCGGATCATTAAACGGTTTGGCACCACCACGCGAGGGGTGGCTGTCTACGATCGGTTTGCCGGCCTCATTGTGGCGACCCCTGAGCTTGTCGCCAAGTTGCCACCGTCGTTGCCGTTCGTCTCGGAGGCAATGACCACCGCGTCCATGCAGCAGGGATTCGAGCGCCTGGGCGGGCGAGAAACATACTACTATGCGGTCCCACTCGAGAGTGAGGGGCGGCCTTCGGGTGCCCTGGTGATCTTTATAGATGCGAGCCGCATTGAGCAGAGAGTCTCGGAGTTGGTGCGGTACAGCGCCATCGGATTCTTTATCCTCGTGGGGGCTCTTTCTCTCATCACCATCCTGATGGTGCGGTGGAGTATCACGCACCCGCTCAGCAGAATGGCCGAGTGGACCAAGCAGCTCCAGAGCGGAGCAAGCGCTCCGCCGCTCGGGACAGACGATTCGCTCTTTGGGCCACTGGCGAACGAAGTGACCGGGCTGGCCAAGAGCCTGGCGAAAGCGCGGGCCGCGGCAGAGCGCGAGGCGATGCTGCGCGTTCGAGCCGAGGCCGTCTGGACCGAGGAGCGGCTCAAGCAGTTCGTGACGCTCCACATGAGCGATCGTCCCCTTTTCGTGGTCTCGAACCGCGAGCCGGTGAGTCACGTCTGGCGAGGCCGTCAGATCGAGGTGCTGACGCCAGCCAGCGGTCTCGTCACGGCCCTGGACCCGGTGATGCGCGCATGTGGAGGAGTCTGGGTGGCCCATGGAAGTGGGGACGCGGACCGCGAGGTGGTTGATTCGCGCGGGACGATCCGCTTGCCTCCGAATAATCCGCGTTACACACTTCGACGAGTTTGGCTCTCCAAGGAAGAGGAGGGCGGCTACTATTACGGCTTTGCCAACGAGGGGCTCTGGCCGCTCTGCCACATCGTGCACGCGCGGCCGATCTTCAGGGCCGAGGACTGGGTGCAGTACGCGGCGGTCAACCAGAAGTTCGCCGACGCACTGCTTGAAGAGATGGCTGGAACCGAGGCCCCAGTCGTGCTGATCCAGGACTACCACTTCGCCTGTCTCCCCCGGCTCATCAAAGAGCAGCGCCCGGACGCGCGCATCGCGATCTTCTGGCACATCCCGTGGACTAATCCCGAGGCCTTCGGGATCTGCCCCTGGCAGACGGAGATCCTTCACGGGATGCTCGGGGCGGACCTCATCGGGTTTCACACCCAGTTCCACTGCAACAACTTTCTGGAGACGGTCGACCGCGCGATCGAGGCCCGGATCGATTGGGAGCACTTCTCCGTGGACCGGGGTCAGCACACGACCTACGTGAAGCCGTTCCCCATCAGCGTGGCGCCCGAGTTCGTCGATGACCCGCCGAAGATCTCCCGGGAGGCGCTGCTTGCCGACCTCGGAATCGCGCCCGAGTTTCTCGGGGTCGGTGTGGAACGCATCGACTATACCAAGGGGCTTCCGGAGCGCTTCTGGGCGCTCAAGCGCTTCTTCGAGCGCTTCCCTGAATACCGCGAGCGGATGGTCTTCGTTCAGCTCGCCGCGCCAAGCCGAAGTCAAATTCCGCGCTACCGGGCCCTCGAGGAGGAGGTCGAGCAGACGGTGGAGCAGATCAATCGAGAGCTTCAAACCAAGCACTGGCGACCGATCCTCTTCCTGAAGGGGCACCACAACCATCGTGACATCTGGCCGTTCTACCGCTGGGCGGATTTCTGCATGGTGACCTCGCTCCACGATGGGATGAACCTGGTCGCGAAGGAGTTCGTGTCGGTGAGGGAGGATGAAGACGGCGTCCTCATCCTGAGCCGGTTCACGGGTGCGTCACGCGAGCTTCGCGACGCGCTGCTGGTAAACCCCTACGACATCGAAGAGATGGCGGAGGCGATCCGAAGTGCGGTCGAGATGCCGCCTGCCGAGCGCCGGAGCCGAATGGCCCGGATGCGGCGGGTGGTGAGTGACGACAACATCTACCTCTGGGCAGGCCGTCTTCTCGCCGAGCTTGCTCGGCTCCCCGTCGAGGACCTCGGAGCCAAAGAGCGCTAGCGCGTTTCACGTGAAGCGTGAAGCGAAGGAAGAACATGAAGGGACGCTCTCTCCCTGCGCTTCATTTGGTGTGGCGGTCTAAAAGCTGATAGCTGATTGCCCCTACAGATTTCTCCCCCCACGGATTTCGCCTCGGCGAAATCCAAACGTGGGGGCACCCATGTCTGGTTTGCTCGCAAACCTATGGGTGCGAAATCTCAACGCTGGGGGCACCCATGTTGCGGTTTGGCGTTCCGCCAAACCGATGGGTGCTGAACGCTGATGGCTTTCTAGCTAGCTAGGCAGGCTGATCAGAAAGGTCCAGATGCAAGGCGGCGAGGAAGCGAGGAGTGAGACGTACTTAGATGTACGTTGCAACGACCAAGCGACGAAGCCAACGCCGCAGATGGGCCTTTTTCAGCAGCCTGCTAGGCGGTGAGGTGGACGAGGAGCGAAAGGTAATCTCTGAGGTGCCGGGTGATCAGGAAGTTCCGGCGGACATGCTCGCGTCCCGCCTCCCCCATCTTTCTCATCAGCTCGGGGTTTGAGAGAAGATAGCGGATCCGGTACGCCGCGCCTTCGACCGAGTTCACCGTGTACCCCGTCACACCGTAAACAATCTGAGTCGTGATCCCCCCTGTGGCCCCGCCGATTACAGGCTTTCCCTTCCACATCGCTTCGGCCACGGTCAGACCGAACCCCTCGCGGGTCGACTTCTGAATCACGATTGTGGCGGCGCGCTGGAGCGCATTGATCTGCCGGTGCGCGTCGGGCGGGAGATCGAGAACGTAAATGTCCGGGTCGCGCTCCGCTGCGTTCCGGACTTCTGAGAGCACCTCGGCGCCCTCGGGGTCGTCAGCCGCCCCGCCGCCGGCCAGGATGAGCCGCACATCGTGGTAGCGCTTCACGATGCGATACGCGTCGATCACTCCGAGCGGGTCCTTGAAGCGGTCGAATCGCGAGACCTGGAGCAGGATCGGCTTGTCCGGGGGAATCTGGAGCGAATCGAGGATCCGACCGACCTCGTTCTTGCTGAGCGCCCGGTTCTTCTCCGAAAGCGGATCGATCGACGGGTAGACGACAAACTGCGGAATCGGAAGGCGCTGGGCGAACGAGGGGAGAGAGAAGACCGCAGCGTCG
>DATEAO010000028.1:0-9850 GCA_035288345.1 Candidatus Methylomirabilota bacterium
CCAATCTCCCCCCCCTCAGACCAGACCAGGAAGCTGCGATCTCTTCGTGGGAGCAGGCTGGGCGTCGCGGTGTCGTCGTGAAGCCCACGGGGACAGGAAAGACCGAGATCGCGCTCGCCATCATCGCCCGCCACCGGGTCTCCGCGCTGATCGTCGCGCCGCTCCGCGACCTCATGTATCAGTGGCAGCGGCGGATCAAGCAGGGGCTCGGCTTCGATGCCGGCGTCCTTGGCGACGGGCGCAGGGAGATCTGGCCAATCACGGTCACCACATACGACAGCGCCTGGATCCACATGAAGGAGATGGGCAACCGCTACCAGTTCATCGTCTATGACGAGGCCCACCACCTGCCAGGTGCCACCCTGCACGAAAGCGCGCTTGATTGCCTGGCCCCGATGCGCCTCGGCCTCACTGCCACGCCCTGGCGCGCCGACGGACGCGACCGGATGCTTCAGGAGCTGATCGGCCCGGTGGTGTTCGAGGAGGAGATCTCCCAGGCCAAGGGGAAGACGCTGGCAGACTATGTGATCATCCGCGTGCCGATCTACCTGACCGAATCGGAGCAGGCCGAGTTCGACGAGCTTTCTCGAAAGATCCGCGCTTACGTGGCGCGCCGCAGACGGGAGGAGCGGGGCTTCGACTGGAAAGAGGACCTCGCCAAGCTCTCACGCACAGACCCGGAGGCGAAGGAGATCCTGCGCGCGTATCTGAGGAAGCTGGCCCTCACCCACCGGTCTGCTGAGAAGCTCCGGGTCGTGGAGGACATCCTCCGCCTCCATCCGACCGAGCAGTGCGTGATCTTTACGGCGAGCAACCGGATGGCCCTCGACGTCTCGGCCCGCTTCCTCATTCCCGCACTCACATCCCACTCTGATAAGCATGAGAGGAACGCAATCCTCGACGCCTTTGCCAAGGGGACCATCCGCGCCCTTGCCGCATGCCAGGTGCTCAATGAAGGGTGGGACGCCCCCGCGCTGAAAGTGGGCGTGGTGCTCGGAGGCGAAAGGGGCGTGAAGGAGGCCGTGCAGCGGCTCGGGCGGCTCCTCAGAAAGTCCGGCGACCGCACCGCGCGCCTCTACGAAGCTGTGGTCCAGGAGAGTCCAGACGTCGGCAGGGCGCGACGAAGGACACACTCAGATGCTTACAAAAGAGCAACGCGTCTATCACTGGGAGAGGCAAACCAGCTCGATCTCTTCTGACCGGCTGGAAGACGACGCCCTTCCCCACCTTGCGCGGGCAATCGCGGTCTATAAGGAAAAGACCGGCGAGA
Organism: Candidatus Methylomirabilota bacterium; assembly: GCA_035288345.1. GTDB lineage: Bacteria > Methylomirabilota > Methylomirabilia > Rokubacteriales > DATEAO01 > DATEAO01. The sequence continues at coordinate 1,271 of DATEAO010000028.1, forward strand.
GCTTGAGGCGCGTGCGCGACGCCGCTCGCGCCGCCCTCGATGGGCTGAGGCCGGACCGGGTCGAAGCGGTCATCAAGCTTCTCGACGACGCCGCCACGTACGAATGGCCGCGTGGCGGGCGGCAGGCCGAGCGACGCGTAAAACTCTTTGAAGCCGCGGGTAGGCAACATCCTCTTCTGGACCAGGAGAGCGCAAAGCCTCTGTTAAGGGCGTCGCTCGACTCAATTCCCAAACGTCACGACGAGATCGTCGCTCTCCTCTACGCCGACTATCCGGAGTTTCACCGGCTCAGCGCCTTTCCAGCCGCCTACTCCCCCGATGAGTTACGAGACGACTACGACCTCGCCCAGGCCCAGGCGCTGCTCTATTCCGCCACGCGGGTGGTGGTCGATGCCCGATCCGATTTCAAGCACATCGTCCAGTACGCCCGTCTCTCTCGCCTTCTGCATCGGATCGAGCGTCTGGATAAGGGGAGATTCCGGCTCGTCTTCGACGGCCCGAACTCTCTCCTTCGCCACACCCACGCCTATGGGGTCAGCTTCGCCAAGTTTTTGGCCGCGCTCGTCCAGGCCCGCGACTGGACGATGACCGCTGAGATCGAGCTGAGGAAGGAGTGGCGGCCACTGAGCTTTACCCTCTCCTCATCAGACCGCCTCCGTTCGCGTGTTCCCGCGCCTGCGCTCTTCGATTCTGAGCTGGAGGAGAGATTCGCGCTGAAGTTCGGAGAGGAGCGTGACGGGTGGCGACTCAGACGCGAGGCCACAATTCTGGAAGCGGGCGGGGCGCTCGTGGTGCCTGATTTCGTTTTCACCCACGAGGACGGAACGGAGGTAGCTCTGGAGATCGTCGGTTACTGGACGCCGGAATATCTGGCCGAGAAGTTTTCCAAGCTCGCCAAGATCCAAGCGCCGAACCTCATCGTTGCGGTCAGAAAAACGTTAGCCCTCCAGGCCGGGGCTCTCCCCGTGACGGTGCTGCCGTTCTCCAGCACCATCCTCCTCCGCGACCTCATGCCGCGCCTCGACGCGTTCAGGCATCCCCGTCCACCTCGTCGTTTTTGAACTGCTTTACGATTTCGCCATGAACCGGAAAACTTGAGGTTCGGTCGGGGCGCTCGTGGGAGAATAACGCTTGATGGCGCAGCACAATCTCGGCGAGTTGCTCATCAAGGAAGGGCTGGTCACCGAGCAGCAGCTCGGCACGGCCCTTCAGATACAACGAGCGCAACAGACGTACAAGCCCCTCGGACAGATCTTGGTCGAGCAGAGGGTCATCACGCGCAAGCAGCTCGACCTGTTCCTGGATTTCTACGCTAAGCGGCCCCAGCTCGGAGACATCCTGCTCAGGAGCAAGGCCATCACCCAGAGCGAGCTGGACCTGGCGCTGGAGCATCAGAAGACCACCGGCCTGCCCCTGGGTGAGATGCTCCTCCGGCTCAACCTTGTCACCGAAGAGGTGATGCGAAACGCCCTCTGTGTGCAGCTGAACATCCCGTTCGTGGACCTGGACAAGCTCGTCATCGATCAAAGCCTCACGCAGCTGATCAACAAGAACTATGCCCGCACGCACTCGGTGGTGCCCATCGGCAAGAGCGGGAACTCGGTCACGGTGGCCATGGACGACCCGACCGACGCGGGCGTCATCGAGGAGCTTCAGTCCTTTACGGGATTCACGGTCAACGTGGTGACGTCGACCCGTGCCACGATCAAGCGGGCGTTCGCCAGGGTCTACGAAGAGAAATCCGCAGCGGAGGCGGCGGCGATCGCCGAGCGGATCGAGCTAATGGTGGACACGGAGGCGGAGCCAGTGAGAGGCCGGCGGACTCTCAGGTATGCCGAGAACGAGGAGCGGACCAAGACCGCGGACGAGATCGTGCGCCAGCTCATCAGCGTCGCCCTGCGCCATCGCGCCACCGACGTGCACCTGGAAACGCTGGGACACCGGGTCCTGACCCGGTTCCGGATCGATGGCCTGCTGCGGGATCTCGACCTGGGGCCCGTCGAAGAAGCTGTCAGCGAGCACGCCAAAGAGATCCTCTCGCGCATCAAGATCCTCGGGAAGCTGGATATCGCGGAAAGGCGGCGCCCACAGGACGGAAGTTTCCGGGCGCGGGTGGACAAGGGTGGGGACCGCGTTCACCTCGACTTCCGTATTTCCATCATTCCCGGGTATTACGGGGAAAGCGCTGTCCTCCGGATCCTGGATCCGAGGAACGCTCCCCGTGCCGTCAGCAAGCTCGGGTTGTCCAAGCCGGTCACGGATCGGCTGCTTCACCTCCTGAAACGGACCACGGGCATCATCCTGATCACCGGCCCCACCGGCGCGGGAAAGAGCACCACACTCTACGCCTGCCTGATGACCCTCTACCGGCCGGAGATCCGGATCCTGACCGCCGAGGATCCCATCGAGTATGTCTACGACCACTTCAGCCAGTCGGAGGTGAACGAGAAGATCGGGAACACGTTCGCCAACTACATTCGCGCCTTCCTGCGTCACGATCCGGAGGTAATGATGGTCGGCGAGATCCGGGACGAGGAGACGGCCCAGATGGCCTTCCGGGCGGCCCAGACCGGGCACCTCCTCCTGAGCACCATGCACACCAACGACGCAGTCGGCGCGGTCATGCGCCTCCTGAACCTCGGGGCCGAGCCCAGCCTGATCACCTCGTCTCTGCTGGCCGTCCTCGCCCAACGCCTGGTCCGTGAGGTGTGCGCGTCGTGCAAGCAGGAATACAGGCCGTCCGACGAGCTGCTCCGGGAGTTCTTCGACGTCCCCCCTCGAGATTTTGCCTGGTACCGGGGACGCGGGTGCGTCCACTGCAGCTTCACGGGCTACAAGGGGCGGATGGCCCTCTCCGAACTGTGGGTGCCGAGCGACGAAGACGTCATTCTGATCAACAAGGGGGCCCCGTTTGACGAGATCCGCACCAGCTCGAGACGGAGCACGCTACCGATGGCCGCCGAGGCGATGGAGAAGCTGCGCGAGGGCAGAACCAACCTCGAAGAGCTGATCCGGATGCTCCCGTATTCCGCCATCTACCAGTGCCGCCAGTTCTCGACGGCCTAGCAAGCTGCTGAAAAAGGCCCATCTGCTGCGTTGGCTTCGTCGCTCGTCGTTGCAACGTACATCTCGGTACGTCTCACTCCTCGCTTCCTCGCCGCCTTGCATCTGGACCTTTTTGAGCAGCCTGCGGCTCAGAGTCGATCTTTCGAGTGTATTAGCCCTGGCGGAGCTTGGGGTTGAACGCCTCGCGCAGCCCTTCGCCGAACAGGTTGAAGGCGAGGACGACGATCAGAACCGCGGTCCCCGGGATCAGGGTGAGCCAAGGGGCATCGAAGATATAGCGCTTCCCGTCCGAGAGAATATTCCCCCAGGTCGCGTCAGGCGGTGGAACGCCGAAGCCCAGGAAGGACAGGCTGGACTCGGTAAGGATCGCGCCTGCAATCCCGAGAGTCGCCGAGACCAGCACGGGCGCGATCGAGTTCGGGATGAGGTGACGCAGAATTACACGGTAGCCCGGGACTCCCACGGCCTGGGCCGCCTGAATAAACTCCTGTTCGCGGAGCGAGAGGATCTCGGCCCGAACAAATCGAGCGGTCCCCTCCCAGCTCGTCAACCCGATGACGATCATGATGTTCCAGATCGACGGCTTGAGCACGGCAACAACCGTGAGAATCAGAAAGAACGAGGGGAACGACAGCATCACGTCGATGAGTCCTGTGATCACCGTATCGACAGTCAACAGCCTGAGCCGCCAGACCCCGACGCGCGACCGGCCGTAGTAGCCGGCAATCCCTCCCAGCAGAAGGCCGATGGCCACCGCGATCCCCACCGCCACAAACCCGACAGAGAGCGAAACAAATCCTCCCTCCAGCATTCGTGCAAAGACATCTCGCCCAAGCTCATCGGTCCCGAGCACGTAGACTCCAAGCCGCGGGAGGCTGGCCGCCGGCACTGCCTCCCGATTCGGGGTCGAGATTGGCGGCTTCAGCTTGTCGGGCAGGCGGACCTCGCGAGGATTGAGGATCGGATGCTCGCCCTTGGTGAGGAGGAGCCCGGTCAAAGCCACGGCAAAGAAGCCCATGACCGCGGCCATCCCGACCACCGCAGTGCGGTTTTTCAAGAAGCTCTGCCAGGCAAGCCGCGAGGGAGAAAGAGCCTGCGTATTTGTCGTCACAGCCTGATCCTCGGATCGACCAGCATGTAGAGAAGATCTGAGACCAAGGTCCCGATGAGCGTCAGGACCGCGGCGATAAAGTTGAGGGCAATCACCACCGGATAATCCCGGCTCAGGATGGCCTCGTAACCGAGGCGCCCGATCCCCGGCCACGCGAAGATCGTCTCCAGGATCACGGCCCCACCGATGAGTCCCGGGATGAGCAACCCCAGCATCGTCACGAAGGGGAGGAGGCCGTTTCTCAGCGCGTGATGGTAGAGCACGGCATCCTCAGCGACTCCCTTCGAGCGGGCGGTTCTGACGTAGTCAGAGCCGATCACCTCGAGCATCTGGGAGCGGACGTATCGGGAAAGCACGGCAATCCCCGCTGTCGCCCCCAGCACGGAGAGCAGCACGAGGTGCCAGGTCCGATCCATGAGTTGGTAGAACCCTCCCACCCCCTCTCGACCGAACGTTCTGAGGCCGATCACGTCGACGTGGAAGTTCTCCACGACAAAGATGATGCCGAGATAGGCCAGATAGAAGCCGGGGATCGAGATCAAGGCGAAGACGAGCACAGTGGTCACTTTATCAAAGAGACTATTTCGCTTGATCGCGGCGGCAATCCCCAACGGGAAGGCATAGCACCAGATCAGAATAGTCTCGACCAGGAAGAGCGGCAGGCTGTTCCAGGCGCGCTCGAGAATCTTCCCCAGCACCGGCTGGTTGTCTTTAAAGGAGCGGAGCTGGCCGGTAAAGAGCCTCTGGTAGAAGAGTGTGTACTGGATGTAGAGCGGTTTATCAAGATCAAATGCCGCCCGATAACGCTCGAGCTGCTCCTTCGTGAAGCTGGGGTTCATCGGATCGATCTGACTGGGCGAGCCGGGAGCGAGGTGGATGACGGCGAATGAGACGATCGAGACAAAGAAGAGCGTCCAGAGCTTTCGCCAGAGCGCCTTCAGCAGAAACGTGAACATCCTCTATCTCGCGGAGATCTCGGAACGATACGGCGGCAGCACTGGCGTCGGGGTCTTCACCCACTCATCGAAATGGAAGTTGACCCGCCCCAGCTTGTTGGGGACAAACGGAAGGTACTGAGGCTTCCCGTCAGGCCCGGGCTTCATGCGGACGATCTTCGCATCCATGAGGGCGAGATTCTTTCTGACGTAGAGAAATGTATACGGCTGATCTTGAGCGATCAGCCGATGGATCTCTCGGGCCATGGCCACCTGGCGCTCGTTGTTGTACTCCTGGCGGATCCTCACCATCAGCTCGTCGGCCTTCGGATTCTGGTACCCGACAAAATTGAGCTGAAAGTGGCCGGTCTGGCTTGAGTGGAAGATCTGATAGATATCGGCGTCCAACCCCATCGACCAGCCGAGCACCACCGCGTCGAAGTCGCCCTTGTCGACCCTCTGGTTGATGAACACCGCCCACTCCATCGTGAGCGCCTGAACCTGGATGCCGAGTCGCCGCCAGGCGTTCTGGGCGATCACCATGATGGCGCTCCGCTCCTCGTTCCCGGAGTTGGTGATGATCGTGAAGGCGAGCGGCTTGCCGTCCTTTTCGAGAATGCCGTCGCCATTTTTCTTCCAGCCGGCTTCAGAGAGAAGGCGGGCCGCCCCGTCGGGATCATACGGGAGCGGTTGAACATCGGGGTCGTAATAGTCGGTCTGCCTGGGAAAAGGCCCCGTGGTTCTCTCACCGTGACCGAGGAGGACATATCGAATGATTTCGTCGGTGTTGATGGCCATCCCAAGCGCACGGCGGACCCTCGGATCCTGGAAGATCGGGCGGCGCATGTTGTAGCCGATATAGGTGTACCCCAGCGCGAGGAACGAGATCGCGTGAAAGCGCGGATCGTTCTGTAAGCGCGCGACCTGATGGGGTTGGGCGCCATAGGCATCTGCCGTCCCTGCGTAAAACGTCACCTCGGTCGTCAGGAGATCGGGAATGATCCTGATCAGGTACTCCTTGAAGTTTGCCGGCCCTTCCCAGTAATCATGAAAGCGGGCAAGCCTGATGTACTGGTCGGTCTTCCACTCGACAAAACGAAAGAGTCCTGTCCCCACCGGACTTCTGTTGAAGGCGGAGTCCCTCACGGAGAACTTCTCCTGATCCTTCCCTGCTCTGAGCGCTTCTCTTCGAAGCTGCTCGCGGTTGAGGAGATGCTCGGGAAGGATCCCCATCCCCCAGCTCTCGAAGCCGGGCTGGAAGAGGCGCTTATAGGTGACACGCACCGTGTAGCGATCCGGCGTCTCGACCGACTTCACTGGCTCGAAGTCGGGAACGCGAGGGGAAAGGTTCCGCGGGTCCACGATGGTTTCGTAGGTGAACCGGACATCATCTGAATCGAACTCGTGCCCGTCGTGAAAGTGGACCCCGCGACGGAGGTTGAAGATAATCACGGGGTTCGCCTCGGTGGCGGAAATCCGCTCCTCCGCCACCGCCTGTGCGATCGCGGGATCCGGGGCCGTGACGAACTTGAGCGGATCGAGCCTCTTCACGTACCCGCCGAGGAGCCTGTCCAACTCCTCGAAGAAGTCTTGGTCAACCTCGCTCAGGGTGAACTTCAGCCGAGGGGGGCGCCGGATGACGACCTTGGCAGGCTGCGCGCCTTGAGAGCGCTTCTCCCTCGCCGGAGGTCTGACCTCTTCCGTGACTGTTGCCCCCGGAAGAAGCTCGATGGTTTGGACCAAGCGGAGGGCCTGAGCTTGAGAGCGCTTGGCCGCGTTCAATCGGTCCAGTAACACCTTGGCGGTCGCCGGCGCTCCATCGCTGAGTTTTAGCGATTCGTCAACGAGCAGATAGGCCTCCTCGAAGATCTTCCACGATTCTGCAAGTCGTCCCCGAAACGAGAGGTCGAGATCACGGTCGATCAGCCCTTCAAAGACGAGGCTGTTCACCTCACTGCTCGCCGCGTCTGCGGAAAGGGTCGGGTTCAGAATCGAGGCGTCGCCGAGCGAGGCGCTGATGTAGCGGGTGAGGCGGCCCGGGTCTCCCTTGACCTGGTCCTCGAACGTCGGGACCCAGAAGTACGACTGAAAAAGAAAGAGGCTGACGAGAGTGGGGGCCAGGATGAGGAACCGCTTGGTCAGCATCGAGTCCGGGGACACGGGCTAGGGGTCAGGGGTCCGCAAAGGCTGATCTCGCCAGCCCCTGACCCCAGACCCCGACTTGATCACTGTGGCCCGGCGGGTTGAGCCGGCGCCTGCTGAGCAGGTGGAGGGTTGGTCATGATAGTCGATGCGCGTCGCGATGCCATCATTGAGAGCCCGAACGAGGTCAGGGCGAACATGATCGCGACCACCGTCGTGATTTTGCCCAGAAGGGTCGGCGCGGACATCGATCCGAAGACCGCCTGGCTCCCTGCCCCCCCGAACGCGGATCCGATGTCGGCTCCCTTGCCAGCCTGAAGCAGAACAATCGCGATGATCGCAAAGCTCACGATGACATGAAAGATCACGACCAGTGTGTACACGGTGACACTCCTTTATGCGCCTGCCCCGCCACGCGCCGGCGCGGCTTTTCTCACGATGGAAAGGAATGACTGAGCCTGGAGGCTCGCGCCCCCGACCAGCCCCCCGTCGATCTCTTTTTCCTGAACCAGCTCCCCCATGTTCTCCGGCTTGATGCTCCCACCGTAGAGAATCCGGAGCGCCTGGGCCAACTCTTTCGACGCAAGCTCGGAGAGGAGGCCTCGAAGATAGCCGTGCACCTCACCGGCCTGCGCGGGAGACGCATTCACCCCGGTCCCAATGGCCCACACGGGCTCGTACGCCATGACGCAGCGGCTGATCTCAGCGGCGTCCAAGCCCGCCAAGCCGCCGCGGACCTGCCCGTCCACGATCGTGAAGGTCAATCCCTGGCGCCGCTCCTCTTCGGTCTCCCCCACGCAGAGGATCGGGGTCAACGCCGCGGCGAGGAGCGCTTTCACCTTCAGATTGATCACCGCGTCGCTCTCGCCGAAGTGCTTGCGGCGCTCGGAATGGCCGACGATCACATACTTCACCCCGAGCTCGGCGAGCAGCGGTGGCGAGATCTCACCGGTAAACGCCCCCTGTGTTTCCCAATGGCAGTTCTGAGCCCCAAGGGCAACGGCTGAGCCGGCCAGCAGCTCTCCAACCACCGATAGAGCGGTGAACGGCGGGCAGAGGACCGCCTCGACCCCCCGCGCGCGCTTCACGCCGTCGCGCACCGCCGACGCCAGGGCCCGCGCCTCAGCCACACTGCCGTTCATCTTCCAGTTTCCCACGACGAGTGGAGTTCGCATCTATTGCAGCACGGCCCTTGACACTGTTCGTGTCAAGGGGGCTCGCGCCCGCCCGTGCTCCCGCTTATTCACACCTTGTGTCCGGCTCTTGTTCGCGTCGCTCCGTTAATGCGGCCACACCAGGGAGCGTGCGGCCTTCCAGATACTCAAG
>DATEAO010000029.1:0-3819 GCA_035288345.1 Candidatus Methylomirabilota bacterium
GAAGGGCATCACCGACCTCGTCGACCGATGCTGTGATCACGCGCGCTCCATGGCCGCACGGTTGAGCGCTGAGCCTGCTGTCGAGATCTTGAACGACGTCGTTCTCAATCAGGTCCTGGTTCGGTTCCGCTCGAAAGACGAAAAGAGCTCCAACACGCTCACCGATGCGGTGATTCGTCGTGTGCAGAGCGAAGGCACGTGCTGGGCGGGCGGGACGGCCTGGCACGGTCGAGCGGCGATGCGAATCTCCATCGTCAACTGGTCGACGACGCGGGATGACATCGAAAAGGCCGCGGCGGCGATTCTTCGCTGCCTCGACGAGGAGAGGAAGTGAAGGAGCGCCGAAAGATCCCATGATCATCCTTTTCTTTCTCCTTTATCTTGTTCTTGCCTGGGCCTCGCTCTGGCAATGGGGCTCTCCAGAGCCTGGATCGAGGATCGATCTGTTCTCCGGTGGCTTCTTCGCAGCCACTCCTCTCTGGCTCGGGGAGTACGCCGTCTTCTTGAAAAGCATCGGCCCTACGAGAGAAGTGAGGCAGGAAGCGATCGGTGCCACGTATGACCCGGCCATGACGAAGTGGGTGACGGCGTTATCGCTTGCTGAAATGGCCATCTTCATCGACTACAGTCACTGGCGGCTCGTACCCGCTCTCGAGAACACCCCGTTCCAATCGGTGGGCCTCGCCCTATGGTTCTTGATCCCAGGATGGCTTCTCTGAGCCGATCTTCACCTGGGCCGGCATTTTAGCGACGAAAATTGGCCGTCGAGGCTCGTCACCGGCGGACCATTCCGATATGTACGCCATCCGAGGTATGCAGGTCTTCTGGCGAGCCGGATCGCTTTTTACTTGCTCTTCGCGAGCGCCGTGGGCTGGCTTTTCGGAGTCGGCTGGCTGCTCCTGGTGGCAAAAAGAATCCGGCTGGAAGAAGCTCACCTCCGGCAGCACTACGGGGCGGACTATGACGTCTATGCGTCCACGACGCCGCGACTCTTGCCCGGAATTTACTGATGAAGAAGCGGCGGAGCTTTCCCGGGTAGGACGGTTTCGGAGACGGCAGCCCGCGGGAGAGCCATCAGTTCTTTTCCAGTTGGTACGGTTGGCTTCCACGGAGACTACATCGAGCTGGCCGCTCGTTGGGACGCCGGGGAATCGGAGCATGTTGTGCACGTCGCCTGGGCCGACAACCGCGACGTCACCCCTTGCGATCTCGATCCGAACCCTGGACCCCCTTCGAACAACACAGGCAATCGCAACCAGAACGTCTACGCGGATAGGCTGGAGGTAAATTCCGCATGTCGAGGACGGCGTCGATGAGCTCGCGGTCGGCGGGATCGAGGTTCGGCGCGATCTCGTGAAACCCAAACCCGGCCTTCCACTGCCGGTCGGTGGTAGGCGCTGGTGGCGATGGTGGCGTCATGCTCCCGCTTCTTGAGCTCCCCGGCCAGCCCCATCATGGGATGCAGATCCCCGAGACTTCCCGGCAGCGTCAGGGCGACGTGTTTTTTCAAGAACGTCGAGAAGATGAGGACAGACGACGGCAGGCGGGCTCTGCCCTAATATGCGGACGTTCCGTTGATGGGCTGGCTCTTTAGTTCGTAGCGGGCTCAGGCGAAGGCGGAGGCATCATGACGTAGAGGACCTGCGCCTCGCCTTTCTCTTTGATCTGTTTTTCGAAGTGCTTGACCAACTTCTCTTGACGTTTCACCAGCGCCTGGATCTGCCGCTCAATGTCGGACGATACCAGGTAAGGGCCCAGTCGCTCGGTCAAGAAAGCTTCGTCCAACGTTTGTAGCTTCTCCCACACGCTACGCGCGCACACCAAGATACGGTCGATGTTCTCGACCTCTTCCTCCATGGAGAAGGAGCGGGTATGGTCGATGAACCAGATTCTCCCCTGCCCGTCGATCAACACGTTCCCCTGATTGCGATCGAAGTTGAATACCAGAGCGTCGAACAGATACATGAGCTGGGTCTGTTGAAACCAGCGGACTCCCCCCGGCGCGGGAAGACCTGCATCCACGCGGCCCCCCTCGGTCATGGCGTTCTCCACCCAGATCTGCACGCTGCCCTCGTCGTCACCGATGGTCCGAAGAACGCAGGCCGGAACGTTGTCGAATCCCAGAATCCGGCTGAGCTCATAGGCCGCGCATTCGTACCGGTAGCTGTCCCGGAAGTTCCTGTACTTCTTGCCGGTGAGGGTGGTGACACTGGCACTTCTCTCATCCACCATTCGGAAGGCGGCGTTGGCCTGCTGCCCGTTCTTCTCCAAGCGGAGCTTCAGCGCTCCGGTTCTTCCCATCCCGATCTCCCTGCTGGAGACGACGTCGGCAGTGCGGAGGAAATCGAGCAACTCCGCCTCGTCCTTGAAGTGAAGCGTCGCGCCGTCCGGGCCGGGCAACTCCAGACCCGCCGCGACCTGCGGCGGCGGAGCGCCTTGCGACTCCTGGAAGGCCAGGGCCTCAGGCGGGTGGCCGCCCAGAGTGGAAACAATGCCAAACAGTAAGAAAGTGGCCGATGCCAGTACTTTCATGGTCTGTCGCCTCCTATCCGCAGCTTCGCCCTCGTGCGGCACCTAGTTTCGATCCCCCAAGCCGTGCTCTTGCCGGCAGAGTTTACAGTAGGTCGGCGGCTGTTGTCCACATTGTGGCGCACCGGCTGGAGTTCTGGAGATAAGCGAAGATCGCCTTCAGATCTCGCCGCTATTTCTTGGGAAGCAGCCGCTCGAACAAGGAGCGGTGCTCGTCACTCAAGGGGACGGGCTTCATAGTGTCGATGGATACCAGCACCGTGGTGATGCTGGCGCGGAAGCAGAGAACTCCGTCCCGCTTCCGGCGGATCTGATAGCCGAAGGTCACCGAGCTTCTCCCCATCCGCTCGACGGTGAGCTCCACCACCGCCACGTCCCCATAGACCAGGGGCGCCGAGAAGCTGCTCTCGATGGCCACGGTGGGGAATCCCAGGCGTCGTTGGCCCACCAGCTCGGGGTAGGAGACGGGTGCCGCGGAATCGAAAAAATCCTCGAAGGCGGCGTGGCAGAGATGAAAGAACTGCGGGTAGTAGACGATGCCCGCACCGTCCACGTCATCGAAACGTATTTTCTGAACGCTGGTGAAGGCCATGGTTTCCGAGCCCGGGGCGGTCGTCCTGACGTGGCGACGTGGAGCGAGGCGCGCTCAGTCGTTCGTCTGCTGGAGGGACGCGAGGCGATCTTTGACCTGCTGCTGATCGGGATTCAAGGACAGAGAGCGCTCGAACGCTCCCGAGGCTTTTTGAACATCCCCCAGGCCCTGGTAGCAGCCACCCAGCACGTTCAGCAACGTGGTGTCGGGCGGGCGAAGCGTCATGGCCTTCTCCAGGTACCCGACCGCCAAGGAGCAATCGCCTTGCAGACTGTGAGCGAATCCCAAGCCGGCCACGACTTCGAACTGATTCGGGAAGTCAGACTCCAAGGAAGCCAGGAGCTCAAGCGCCCGAGCCGGCTCGCCGGCCTGGATCAAGACCAGCGCCAGCTGCCAGCGAGCGACGGGGAGTGCCGCTCCGCTTTCGGCAACGGCCTTCTCGAACTCCGCGCGCGCTTCGGGAAGGCGCTTTCTGGCCAGGAACTGAGCCCCTCGCGCCAGGGCTAGCAGACCGGCGCTCCCGGTATTGAAGCTGGTGCGATTGACCCACGGGCGAACCAGGCCCTGGCGGGGTGAGACCTGGCACTCGGCGGTTCTCTCTCCGACCACCGCTCCCGACGGGTCGAGGAGCCGCACCCGATATTGGTACCGTCCTCCGACCATTCCTCGCAGGGGAAATCGCTCGATGACCGGACCGC